>JAPWVC010000119.1 GCA_028275195.1 Candidatus Acetothermia bacterium | reverse complement strand
ATTGCGGGATCATGCATTACTTCGGGGAGGTCTCTCCGGAGAAGATCTACATCGGGATGGAGGTCGAGCCGGTCTGGAAGCCGGAAGCTCAGCGGGAAGGGGCGATCACGGACATCAAATACTTCAGGCCGAGAAGGAAGGAGGACCGCCGATGACGATGAAGCCCACCCAGATCAAGCACTGGCTCGGCCATATGGAGGTCGAGCATTACCACTATACGGCCGGGCTGGCGGGGGAGCGGTTCTTCACGGCCCTGCGGGAAGAGGGGCGACTCCTCGGCTCCCGCTGCGAGAAGTGCGGGCTCACCTATATCCCCCCGCGGATCTATTGTGAGCGCTGCTTCGCCGAGCTGGAAGAGTTCGTCGATGTGGGCCTCCGCGGGCGAGTCCGGAGCTTCACCCTCGCCCGGATCGATCGGGATGGCCGGCCGCTCTCACCGCCGGAGATCCGAGCCCTCATCTCCTTCGGGGACGACACAACGGACCTCTTGCACCTCCTGGGAGAGGTCGCCCCCGAGGAGCTCTGCATCGGGATGGAGGTCGAGGCGGTCCTCAAGCCGAAGCGGGAGCGGGAAGGGAAGATCACTGATATCCTCTATTTCCGGCCCGCAAAATAGGGTGGAAGAACCCATCGAGCTCGAGCGGCTCCTTGGTGGAGATGAACGGGCCCTCGCGCGCGCGATCAGCCTGGTAGAGGACCGCGACCCGCGGGCACGCGGGCTGATCGAGCAAGTCTTCCCTCACACTGGAGGGGCCTACCGCTTGGGGATCACCGGCCCGCCGGGGGTGGGGAAGTCGACCCTCGTCGATCGGCTCGTCCCGGGGCTTCTGGCCGATCACCGGAGGATCGGGATCCTGGCCTGCGATCCTTCCAGCCCCTTCTCCCAGGGGGCCCTGCTGGGCGACCGGATCAGGATGCGCTCGCTCGCCCGAGAGGAGGGGGTCTTCATCCGGAGCATGGCCACCCGCGGGGCACTCGGTGGGCTGGCAAGGGCGGCCTTCGAGGCCTCTCTCTTGCTCGAGGCCGCCGGATTCGGCCTGATCATCTTCGAGACCGTCGGGGTCGGCCAGGCCGAGGTGGAGATCGTCGAGGCCGCCGATACCGTGATCGTGGTCCTCACGCCCCAGTCGGGGGACGCGATCCAGGCGATGAAGGCCGGGCTGATGGAGATCGCCGATATCCTCGTGGTGAACAAGGCCGACCTCGGCGGGGCGGACGCCGCGCTCCAGAACTTGGAATCGGCCCTCAGCTTAGCTCCGAGGGAGTGGAAGCCCCCGGTGATCCGAGCCGCGGCGGAGAAAGGGGAAGGGATCCCTGAATTGAAGAGGGCCATCGACCGCCATCGGCTCTATCTCGAGGGCGGGCCGCTCTCCGAGCGCCGCCGGGCCCGGCTCCGAGACTTCCTAAGGAGGATCATCGCCGAGGAGCTGGAGCGACGGCTCTGGGAGGGGCAAGGCCCAGCGGCCCTGGACCGCAAGGCCGAGGAGCTACTCGCTCGTCGGGCTTCGCCCTATCAGATGGCGGAGGAGCTCCTCAAGGAACTCAGGCTAGCGCTTTAAGGGCTGGTCCACCGGGGTGTCCGTCAGCCAGTAGGCGACCAGCTCGACCATCGTCTTCAGGTCGATCTTCTTCCCGTTCGTCCCCGGGACAGGCCGGTCCTCGAGCCAGAGGGCCACGGCAAACTGGATCTGCGGGAAACTGATGATGTTCGGGAGGTTGGGGTTGATCTCCCCTGTCTCGACATCCAGCCGGGAGATCGCCACCCGGATCGAGAGGAACCGGACGACCTTGACCTCGCGATCCCCCCGGACCGCGGTCTCCGCGGCGGGGAGGGTGGTGATCACCCTCCCGCTGATCGGGAAAGCACCCGGCCTGGCATCCCCCGGGACCCGCACCTCGTAGGTGATGACCCTCTCCTCCCCGGCCTCGAGCTGCTCGAAGAATAGCCATTGGGTGGAGGAGCTCTTGAATTGGGCCCCATCATCCCTGAGCGGCCGGACCTCCCAGCCCGGGGGGAGGTCCTCGTCCAGCCCCAGGCCGATGATCGTGCTATGGGCCTCGATGGTCACGGTCACCCGGAAGGTCCCCCCGCTGAGGACCTCGTAGTCCGGGAAAGGAGTGGAGATAGCCCGGGAGGCGCTCACGATCTCCTCCCGGACCACAACCGGCTGGGTCGTCACCCCGATCGCCCCGAGGTTGTCTCGGACCCGTAGGCCCACCTGGTGGGTGCTGGCCTCGCTGAAGGTGTGCTCTAGCTGGGGAGAAGGGAGCCTGATCTCATAGGAGCCATCGCCGTCCAGGTCCCATTCGTAGCTCACTATCTCCCCATCGGGATCTCGGGAGGTGGTGGCGTCGAACCGGACCCGCTCATAGATGCAAGGGTCGGGTGGCAAGACAGTAAAGGCGGCTCGTGGGGGAAGGTTCCTCGCGGTGATAGTCAGCGGCTCGCTCAAGCTGGGGAGGGGGATGGTCACTGGGGCCGCGAGCCCTCCTGTGAGGAGGTCCCAGCCATTGATCCCCCAGAGGAAATCGGGAAAGATTGTGATCTCGAACTGCTCCCCGAGTCCCCCGATCACCAGCCCGTCCGTATGGCCGGGATACCAATACCAGCGGGCCTCGCCCTGCGGCGGGGCCAGAGAGAATCGGTCTGAGCCGTCATCGTCATCGAGGAGGACGAGCACTGCCGTCCTTGGGAGCCCGGAGAACCGGAAGATGGCCGCCCCGCCCGTCCCGTCTCCAGGGGCGTCGTGGATGATGACCAGGCTCAGCTCGCCGCTCTCGCTCTCCCGGTAGAGGAAGATGAGGCTGTGGTCAGGGAGGGCAAAGTGGTTATTGGCTCGGTAATCGAGATAGTTGTAGAAAGCGGCGACGGGGCTCTCCCCGATCAGCGGCATGAACTCCCGCAAGAATCCTCCTTGTCGCAGGGAATAACCCGAGCTGGCCGTAGCCGTGGCTGCGGGAGAGCACGAGGCGGCCGGGCCGGCTCCCAACAGGGCCAAAACCATTAGATAGGACCAGCACCTCCATAACCCCCCTCTTACCCCCATCGCTAACCTCCTGCCTGGAGCACTAAGAATTAGAGGAGAGGGGTGTTGGCATTAACACCCCTCTCCTCTTCCCCCACCCGTCCTCTCACCCCCTTTATCGCATAGGATAATAGCCAAGACAAGGGGGAGAGCTCGACCTGCGGATTCGAACCGCTCCCCTCGCCGCTACCATAGGGAAAAGGATGAAAGGGAACCGGGGAAAGATCTCGCGTAGCACGCGGGGTGTAAGCCCGCTTAAGGGAGGCACCCAGCCTGGTCGAGCTCTCCCAGCTAAAGGAGGTTGTTCCGAAAGGAGGAGCCTTTCGAGAGAAGAC
>JAPWVC010000012.1 GCA_028275195.1 Candidatus Acetothermia bacterium | reverse complement strand
GCCGGGATGTGCTCGAGGCCCTTCGCCAGCCGCTCGAGGACCGCCAGATCACGATCTCCCGGGCCGCGACCGCCGTGACCTTCCCGGCCAACTTCACCTTGATCGCGGCGATGAACCCCTGCGCCTGCACCAGGCGAGATGAGAAGGGGAATTGTATCTGCACCCCGCAAGAGGTCCGGAGCTATTGGCGGAAGCTCTCCGGCCCATTCCTCGACCGGATCGACATCTTCATCGAGGTCCCGCGCTTGACAAAGGAGGAGCTAATGAGTAAACCTACTGGAGAGCCTTCGGCGGTGATCCGTGCGCGGGTGGAGCGGGCCCGTCAGGTCCAGCGGGAACGGTTCGCCGGATTGGGGATCTTCACCAATGCCCAGATGGGGGTGAAGGAGATCAAGGCCTTCTGCCGGCTGACCGAGGCCGGGGAGGCCCTCCTGGCGAGCGCGATCGACCGGTTTGGCCTCTCTGCCCGGGCTTATCATCGGATCCTCAAGGTCGCCCGGACGATCGCGGACCTCGAGCTGTCCGAGGCGATCCGGGAAGAGCACCTGGCGGAGGCGATCCAGTATCGCAGCTCGGAGGAGAGCGCGCTGGAAGGAGGAAGATGGATGTGAGTGCAAGGGGGAAAGTGCTGCTGCTCATGCTAGCCCTGCTTTGCTCAGCCTGGTCTGGTCTGGCCCTCGCTCAGGAAGAGGCAGGGCTCAAAGTGGAGCGGATCACGGTCGAGGGGAACAAGCATGTCCCCCTCGAGGAGATCAAGAAGGCGATCGGGTTCAAGGTCGGTGACCGCGTTAGTGAGGAGGAGATCCAAGCCAGTGGCCAGAGGGTCCTCGAGCTCGGCTACTTCCAGGAGGTGATCCCCGACTACCGCAAGCTTAATGAAGGGATCGAGGTCCTCTACCTAGTCCAAGAGAACCCCCAGATCAAGGAGATCGTCGTCCGCGGGAATGAGCAGTATGGGGAGGGATTGAACCTCTTCGGGCTGAAGATTCCCTTCACTAGCCCGATCCTCAAGACCGACCGGATCCTCGAGATCTTGGAGGAGCATGGTGTGGCGGAGAAGAAGGTCCTCAACCTGAAGAAGCTCGAGGAAGGCCTCCGGGCAGTCCTCGAGGAGTATCAAAAGAAGGGCTACACCCTGATCAGGGTGGGGGATGTGAAGCCCGGGGAGCGACTGGAGATCGAGCTCATCGAGTCCAAGATCGAGAGGATCGAGATCACCGGCCTCAACCCCCGGCTGGAGGAGATCGCCCGGGGCCTGATCGCGGTCCCCCTCGGGAAGCCGGTGAAGATCGAGGCCCTCCAAGCCTCGCTCCAGCGGCTCAACAACTCGATCTACTTCGAGAGGACCGGCGCGGCCGATATCTCCTTCTCCCAAGGGAGCGCGCCGGATAAGCTGATCATGACCTGGAGCTTACGAGAGCGGCAGTTGCTCAAAGAGCCGGCGGTGGTCAAGGAGATCACCTTCACCGGGGCCACGGTCTATTCCGCACAGCAGCTAGCCAAAGCACTCGGCCCCCTCCCCCAGGAGGAGATGGACAACTCCCAGCTCCTCCAGGTCCTCCAAGGGGTCTACGATCTCTACCACCAGAACGGTTATACCATGATGGAGCTGGCTAATGGCGGGCTAGCTGAGGGGGTCCTGACCATCGCCATCTCTGAGGGGGTCATCAACGAGATCCTCATCCAGGGGAATGAGCGGACCAAAGAATATGTGATCCGTCGGAAGTTACTCCTCAAGCCCGGAGATATCTTCAATGAGGCCCCTCTCAGGGAGAGCTACCGCCGGCTCCAGCAGTTGGGCTACTTCCAGAGCATCGATCTCTCCTTCGAGGAGGCCGGGCCGGGGAGGATCAACCTGATCCTGATCATCGAGGAGATGAAGAACCTGGGAAGCTTTAATGGGGCCCTCAGCTTCGCCGGAGGAGCATTGGTCGGGAAGCTCTCCCTCTCTTGGAAGAACATGTTCGGGACAGGCCAGGATATCTCCCTAGGCTATGACCGGACCCTCCTTGGGAAAGCTGAGGCTAACTGGCACCTCGACTATACGACCACGACCTTCTTCCCCAAATACGATTTCTTCAAGGCCAGCCTCTACCAGAATTCGGAGGAGGGCAAGGAATCTGATGGCAGGGAATATACCCTAAACAGGAGGGGGCTCGAAGCCTCCCTCGGCTACCCCCTAGGCGGAGGCTCCCAACTGACCCTGGGCCAGCGGTATGAGAGCTCCGATAAATGCTACAAAGATGGGGCCGGCTGTGAGGTCCCCCAGACCACCGGCTCGGTCACCCTCAGCTTGAGCAACGATGATCGGAATAACCTTGAATTCCCCACCTCCGGTGGATTCAGGAGCATCTCGCTCGAGCAGGCCGGGGCCTTCATCGCCGGGCCGAGGTTCACCAAGCTCACTTTCACCCTAGTCCAGCACTTCCCGACCCTCAGGGGGCAGAACTTGGCCTTCAGGCTCTATGGCGGCAAGGGCTTCTCTTTGCCCTCCCAAGAGCAGTTCAAGCTCGGCGGGATCGCCACCCTGCGGGGGATCCCGGCCTTCTCGGCCGAGAAGTTCTTTTTAATCAATGCCGAGTATCGCGCGGAGCTGACCGAAGGGGCAAGTGGCGTGCTCTTCGCTGATTGGGGGCTCGCCGAGGCTAAGGAGGCAGAGCTCTCGTTCGGCTTCGAGTTACGGGCCCAGCTCCCCGCAGTCGGCCCGGTCAGGATCGTCTTCGCCTGGCCCCTGACCATCCCCCAGCCCAGTTGGCAGCCGAAGATAGATTTCGGCTTCGGGACCATGTTCTAGACTAGAGATGAGGAGAAAGGAGTGAAGATGAAACAGACAGTGTGGATCGTGCTGATCGTAGTGGCCCTCGTCGCGGGGTTCTTCGGAGGCTGGCTCTCCAAGAGCTCCGCGGCTCCGGATGCAAGCCTGGCAGAGCAGGTGAGGCAACTCCAGCAGCAGGTGAGCGGCTTGGCCAAAGCGGCGGATCTCAGTGCCCTCCAAAAGCAGGTGGATGCACTGGCCCAGAAGGTCCAGGCCGGCACTAGCGGGGGGATGCGGATCGCCTATGTCAATGCCGAGGAGGTCTTCCTCAAGTATAAGGGGACAGCTGTAGCGGTCCAGCAGTTCAGCGCGGAGAGGGAAAAGAAAGAGAAGGAGCTCCAGCAACTGACGGAGCAGTTGCAAGCGAAGAAGATCACCCAGCAAGAGTATCAGCGGCGGGTCGAAGAGATCCAAGCACAGCTCCAGCAGCTCGACCTCCAGCTCACGGCCAAGGTCCAGCAGGAGATGATCGCCGTGATCACCGAGGTCGCCCAAGAGAAGGGCTACGATTGGGTGACACGGAAGAAGGATGTCGTCCTCTACTCCCGGCCGGGCCTGATGGACGAGATCACCGCTGCCGTCATCGAGCGGCTGAATGCTAAGCTCGAGGCCGGAGGAGCACCGGGATCGTAGCGCGAACATAGAGTAGGAGCTTCGCGAGCGAGGCCCGGGTCTCTAGCCTCCAGGCTTCTAATTCGAGCTTAGGACCACCCTCCGACTGGCTGGAGAGCAATGAAATTAATTGAGGCTGTCCCGAACATCAGTGAGGGCCGGGACCAAGAGAAGATCGAGGCGATCGCCGCCCAGGTCAAGGCCGTCCGTGGAGTAGCTCTCCTCGATGTCGATCCTGACCCGGACCACAACCGGACGGTCATCACCTTTGTCGGCCCGCCGGAGGGGGTGGAAGAGGCGGCCATCCGCCTAGTAGCCAAGGCCGTGGAGCTGATCGACCTCAATAAGCATCATGGCGAGCACCCGAGGATGGGGGCGGTCGATGTCCTCCCCTTCGTCCCCTTACGCGGGGCCACGATGGCCGAGTGCGTCGAGCTTGCCAGGCGGGTCGGGAAGAGGATCAACGAGGAATTTAGGATCCCGGTCTACCTCTACGCCGAGGCCGCGACCCGCCCGGAGAGGCAGGACCTGGCGAACATCCGGAAGGGGGAGTTCGAGGGCTTCCCGGCCAAGATCCAGGAGCCGGACTGGGCCCCGGACTTCGGCGAGCGGCGGGTCCACCCGACCGCCGGGGTGATGGCCGTCGGGGCAAGGCCGTCGCTGATCGCTTACAATGTCAACCTCGGGACCTCGGATCTGGAGGTGGCGAAGCGGATCGCCCAAGCCGTCCGGGGATCAAGCGGTGGCCTCCGTTATGTCAAGGCCCTGGCCTTCGAGCTCAAGGAGCGCGGGCTGGTCCAGGTCTCGATGAACATGACCGATTACAGGAAGACCCCCTTGCATCGGGCCTTCGAGCTCATCAAGCGCGAGGCCGCCCGCTACGGTGTCCCGGTGGTGGGGAGTGAGATCGTCGGCCTAGTCCCTCAGGAGGCCCTCAACATGGCCGCTGAATACTACCTCCAACTCGAGAACTTCCGCCCGGAGATGATCCTCGAAGAGCGAATCGCTCGGGCCATGAAGGAGACCGAGGCTCGTTGAGTGTCCTCCCCTCAGGAATGGGAGCAGGCAGAGATGCGCTGCTGACAGCGCACTACCAGCCGCGCTTGCCCAAGCCGCACTAGAGGAGCCAAAAGAGGAGACACCTGTCCTAGCCGGCCCCTCTCTCTCGAGGTAAGACTTAAACCCCGTTGAAGGCCTCGAGATGTGTAGCAGTCCTCGGAGCGGGGCGGAGCGGGCTGGCTGCCGCACGCCTCCTGCATAAGCAGGGCGCGAGGGTCTTCCTCAGCGACCATCATTCGCTCCCGCCGCAGGCCAGAGAAGAGCTGGAGGCCCTGGGGATCGACTACGAAGAAGGTGGCCATACTCACCGGATCTTGGAAAGCGAATTGATCGTCCTCTCCCCCGGGGTCCCCTTCGATCTCCCGATCCTGAAGGAAGCCCGAGGGAGGGGGATCCCCACCATCGGCGAGCTGGAGCTGGCCTACCGCTTCTGCAAGAGCAGGAAGATCCTGGCCGTCACCGGGACGAAGGGGAAGTCCACGACCGCCAAACTCATCGGCGAGCTCCTCCGCGCCCATGACTATAAGGCCGTGGTGGCCGGGAACATCGGCACCCCTCTGGGCAATGAGCTCGAGCGGATCGATGAGGGGACGATCGTGGTCCTGGAGGTGAGCAGCTTCCAGCTAGAGTCGATCGTGGATTTCCATCCCTGGATCAGCCTCTTCCTCAACTTCGCCCCGGACCACCTTGAGCGGCACGGCGGTTTAGAGAATTACTTCAAGATCAAGTGCCGGATCTTCTCGAACCAGACCGAGGAGGACTTCGCGATCGTCCACCGCTCGCTCCTGCCGAGGCTCCCCAGGCTCAGGCCCCGCCTGCTGAGCTTCTCTGAAATCCAGGTCGAGGGCCTCTTCCCCCACCTGCGGGAGGACCTGGCCGCGGCCTTGTGCGCCGCTAGATTGGTCGAGCCAGGGATAGATCTCTCCAAGGTCGATCTAGAGAAGGCCCTGGCGCTGCCGCATCGGCTGGAGTTTATAGCCGAAGTCGATGGCGTCAGGTTCTACGACGACTCCAAGGCCACGAATGTCCTAGCCGCGCTGGCCGCAATCTCTTCTTTCCCCGATTCCAGGCTGACCCTGATCCTCGGCGGGCGGGCCAAGGGCGAGAGCTTCGCCCCCCTAGCGAAAGCGGTCAAGGAGCGGGAGATCACGGCCCTCTTGATCGGCGAGGCTGCCCCCGAGCTCGCCAGGGAGCTCGAGCGAGTCGGCCACCGAGGATTCCATTTCGTCAAAGATCTTCGCGAGGCCGTCCGGCTGGCCCTCGAGCTGGGCCATGAGGTCTGTCTTCTCTCGCCGGCCTGCGCCAGCTTCGACATGTTCGCCGACTACGCCGCCCGGGGTGAGGCCTTCCAGCAAGCAGTTAGACAGGCCAAGCTAGCTTTAACATTCTGAGGCTCCACCAGCCCTGGAGGAGCTGCGGCACTGCTCCAAGAGGACCTCCCTCCCACCGCGGGGCGGCAAGGGCAGGCCCAGTCTGGCCGTGCAAGGCATGAGGACAACTGGGATGGCCCCCGAGGACGAACTCGCCCGGGCCCAAAGAAGCCCGTCCTTCTTCCAAGGGACTCCCTGGGCTAAAACGATCTCGCTCCTGCAACGCAATCTCTATGGACAGCAGCGCGGAGGTGGTCGAGGATGACGGGCCGGAAACCCATTGACTTCGGGCTCCTCTTCGCTACGATCGCGCTCCTCCTCCTCGGCCTCGTCCTCGTCTACAGCGCGAGCTATTACTTCTCTGCGAAATACTTCGACGACCCCGCCTACCTCTTGAAGAAGCAGCTCATCGCCGCTGGAGTCGGGCTCGCACTGATGCTCTTCCTCAGCCGATTCGACTACCACCATCTCGAGGAGTTGGCGGGCCTTCTGCTCCTCGGGTCGCTCGGACTGGCCCTGCTCGCCCTGGTCCCCGGGGTCTCCCGAGGCGGGCGGTGGCTCGCTCTCGGGCCGCTCCAGCTCCAGCCAGCGGAGCTGCTCAAGCTGACACTCACCATTTATCTTGCTTCCTCGATCACCCGCCGCGGGGAGCAATTGCACGACTTCTTCCTGGGGGTCCTCCCCTACCTTATTATCCTCGGGCTCGCTGCGGGGCTGGTGCTCCTCCAACCGGACTTCGAGATGGCCCTAATCTATGGGGCGATCGTCCTCTTCATGCTCTTCATCGGCGGGGCCCGGCCCGCCCATCTCGCCCTCTGTCTCCTCGCCGGCCTCCCCTTAATGTATCTTTTCATACGCACGGCCCCCTACCGCTGGGAGCGGATCATCTCCTTCTTGGACCCCCTCAAGTATGGCCAAGACAAGGGCTATCAGCTCCTCCAATCGCTCGTGGCGATCGGCTCTGGAGGGCCCTTCGGGCGGGGGCTGGGGGAGGGGCGGGAGAAGCTCCTCTACCTCCCCTCGGCCCATAACGACTTCATCGCCTCCGTCGCAGGTGAGGAGCTGGGCCTCCTCGGTAGCCTCTTACTGCTCCTGCTCTTCGGGCTCTTCATCTACCGAGGGTTCTTGATCCTCAGGCGAGCCCCGGACCAGTTCGGCTTCCTCCTCGGGGCGGGCCTCCTCTTCACCATCGGCCTCCAGGTGGTCGTCCACCTCGGGGTGGCAGCGGGGATCTTGCCGGTCACTGGCTTGACCCTCCCGTTCATCAGCTATGGCGGGTCGAGCTTGATCGTCTCTCTTGGGATGGTAGGGATCTTGCTCAACATCTCCAAGCAAGGAAAGGGAGGAGAATTTGCGGATCTTAGTAGCGGGCGGTGGGAGCGGTGGTCACCTCTACCCCGCTCTGGCGATCTTAGAAGGCTTCCGCGGGGCTCACCGCGCCGGGGGGGCGGAACGCCTCGGGTATATTGGGGCTAGGCGCGAGCTAGAGCGGCGTGTCCTCAGAAACTATCCGTGGATCGAGCACTATCTCATCCACGGCCGAGGGCTCCCTCGGCGCCCTTCTCTGGCCGGGCTCGCTTCCCTACTGGAGTGCGGCCTCAGCCTCATCGAGTCCTTATTCATCATCCTAAGGTTCCGCCCGACGGTGATCATCGGGACCGGGGGATTCGCCTCCTTCGCCCCGCTCCTCTGGGGGATCATCTTCCGGATCCCGACGGTGGTCCTGGAGGTGAATGTCCTCCCCGGGCTCGTCAACCGCTTGCTCGCGCCTCATGTCGACCTCGTCGCGACCGCTTATCCTCGGACGGCCGAGCTCTTCCGCTCACGCGCAAGGCCGAAGCGGGTAGTGGTCACTGGAGTCCCGCTCCGGCCCGAGGTCCTCGAGGCTGCCGCTCGCCCCAAGGCGGAGCTGAAGGCCCGCTTGGGCCTCGATCCACGGAAGAGGACGGTCCTGGTCCTCGGTGGCTCGCGGGGCGCGGCCCCGCTCAATCAAGCGGTGCTGGGCGCGCGGGGCCGGGGCCAGTGGGAGGATTTCCAAGTTCTGCTGATCACCGGGCCCAACGGGCCGGTGGCGCGGGTGGCAAATGATGCAAGGCTCGTGACGCGCGAGTATCTCGACCGGATCGGGGAGGCGCTCGGGGCCGCGGACTTGGTGGTCTCTCGGGCCGGTGCGGCCACTCTAGCGGAACTAACGGCCCTGGGGAAGCCGGCGATCCTCGTTCCCTGGCCCGGGGCGGCAGAGGGCCATCAGGAGCAGAATGCCCGATTCTTGGCCCAGGCCGGGGGAGCGCTCCTCCTCCCGGAGGAGGCGCTCGCGCGGGTCGACCTTCTGGAGTTAGCGGGGAGGCTCATCCGGGAGGAGGAACGGCTCCAGGAGATGGCAGCCAAGAGCCTCGCCCTGGGGAGGCGGGATGGCCTGGAGAGGTTCATCGAGGAGGTCCGAAGATTAACGGGAACAGGGTCCACCTTATCGGCATCGGCGGCGAGGGGATGAGCGGCCTGGCTAAGGTCCTCCACGCCCGCGGCTGGGAGGTGACTGGCTCGGATATCGCTCGGAGCCGACGGGCCGCGGAGTTGGCGGACCTCGGGATCAGGGTCTCATTCGGCCATCGGGAGGAGAACCTCGACGGCGCGGAGCTAGTCGTCTTCTCCTCGGCCATCCCGCGGGAGAATGTCGAGCTTGTGGCCGCTCGGAGGCGGGGCCTGCCCGTCCTCCCCCGGATGGAGATGCTCAAGCGCCTCCTAAAAGAGCGAGAGGCGCTCGGTGTGGCCGGGACGAATGGGAAGTCCACGACCACGGCAATGCTCGCTTTCCTCCTCGACCGCGCGGGGCTCGCCCCTTCCTTTATCATCGGGGCTGCTTGCCCATCCCTCGGAGGGAACGCCCGCTGGAGCGAGGGCCGGCACCTCGTGGCCGAGATCGATGAGAGCGACGGTTACTTCACCGAGCTGGAATTGGACCTAGCTGTGATCACTAACATCGGGATCGACCACTTGAATAATTATGGCAGCCCGGAGGCGGTCTATCGGGCCTTTCGTGCCTTCGCCCGGAGGAGCAAGCGGCTGATCCTAAATAGCGATGATGGGCCGAGCCGCCGCCTCCGCGGGGAACTAGGGAGAGAGGTCCTCACCTTCGGGCTCGAGCGCCCGGCCGACCTCATGGCTAAAGAGCTCGAACAGCAGGGCTTCACCACCCACTTCAGGCTGGTCTTCCGCGGCGAGGAGCTGAATGAGGTCCTCCTCCCTGCCCCCGGACGGCATAATGTCGCGAACGCCCTAGCGGCGATGCTCGCGGGCTGGGCGGTCGGCCTAGAGCTCGAAAAGATGGCCCAGGCCATCCGGGACTTTACCCTCCCCGAGCGGCGGTTCCAGGTCCTTCACAACGATCAGGTAGTGATCATCGATGACTACGCACATCTCCCCGAGGAGATCGAGGCCAACCTCCTGGCGATTCGCGAGGGCTGGCGGCCCAAGCGGGTGATCGCGCTCTTCCAGCCTCACCGCTTCTCCCGAGTGCGGGACATCGACTTCGCCCACTCCTTCGGGCTCGTCGACCGCGTGATCGTCACTGAGATCTATCCAGCCGGGGAATCCCCGATCCCTGGTGTCGATGCTACCCGGCTCGTCCGGGCCCTCCGCCAGGAGGGGAAGAGGGTCGATTACATCCCCGATAAGGAGGAGATCATCGCTCTCCTCCGGGACGAGCTCCGGCCCGGGGACTTCCTCATCAGCTTCGGTGCTGGCGACTTGTGGGAGGTGAGCCACCGGCTCGCTTCCAGCCTGGAGAAGAGATAGGAGGTGGGGCGATGAGGAACTCAAGGGGCGCGAGGCGGGGGCTTGACAAGAGGGTGAGAGGTGTGGTAAAGTTTAACGAAAAGCTGTCCTTGCACAGCTCGCTGCGGGTGGGAGGTGAAGCGCGCTACTTCGTGAGACCCCAAGCGGTGGAAGACATCAAGGAGTGCCTCTCCTTCGCTCAGGAGGAAGATCTCCCCTGGGTGGCGATGGGGAATGGGACGAACATCCTCTTCCCCGATGAGGGCTATCCTGGAGTGGTGATCCAGGTCGGCCCGGGGATGAAAGGGAAGGAATTAGACCATTCCCGAGGGATCTTGAGGGTCCAGGCGGGGGAGAGCCTCGGGGAATTGATCCATTTCCTCCACTCTCATGGCTTGAACGATTTCGACTTCCTCGTCGGGATCCCCGGGGCAGTCGGGGGCTCGCTCGTCATGAACGCCGGGATCCCCGAAGGGGCGATCGGAGACCTAGTGAAGCGAGTCTACGCCATCGATGAGCGGGGTGAAGAAGTGGCCTTCACCAAGGAGGAGTGCGAGTTCGGCTACCGGGAGAGCCGGTTCCAGCGGGAAAGGCTGGTCATCTTCGGGGCAGAATTCGCCGTGGGGAACCATCGGGAGTGGGACCTGGAGGAGCTCCGGGCCCGGCGGAGGCGTCAGCCGCTGGGGCAACCCTCCCCCGGCTGCGTCTTCCGGAATCCCCCCGGGGACTACGCCGGGCGACTGATCGAGCGGGCGGGGCTGAAGGGCTTCCGGATCGGGGGAGCTGCGATCTCCACCGTCCATGCTAACTTCATCGTCAATGAGGGGGGTGCGCGGGCCGCCGATGTCCTCCGGCTGATTGAACTGGTCCGCGAGCGAGTGTATAAGGAGTTCGGAGTAGAGCTGGAGATGGAGCTCGAGGTAATCTCCAACTGAAGTTGAGGGGTGAGAGGAGAGCGAAAGGCTTGAAGAAGCGGCTGATCTTCCTGGGGGTGATCGGCCTCTTGGCCCTGCTGGGCTGGACCTTCCTGGGGAGTGGCCTCTTCCGGGTGAGAGAGATTATAGTCGAGGGTGGTGAGAGGGTCCCACCCGAGAGGGTGAAAGAGTTGATCGGGATAAGAGTAGGGGGAAACATCTTCACCGCCGAGGTCGGGCGGGCACGCCGTGCTCTGCTTGGGCTCCTCTGGGTCCGCGAGGCCCGAGTCCGGCGGGCCCTCCCTTCGCGGATCATAGTCCAGCTTGAGGAGCGGAAGCCTGCGCTCCTCATTGCCCTGGGGGAAGAGCGCTACTGGGTCGATCGGGACGGCTACCTCCTCGAGCGGGCCGGGCCGGAGGCAGCCGGCCCGCTCCTCAGCGGGGTGAAGGTGCTCAAGACCCCCCAGGGCTGGCAGCGGCTCGATGAGAGGAGCCTCGAGGCTTTGCAGGCCCTCCTTGGAATGGGTGAGCAATTCCTGGCCGGGTTCACCTCCTTCCAGCTCGAGCCGCGCTCCCCAGAGCTGGTCCTCCAGGCCCGGGCTGGCTTCCGTGTCTTCTTGGACCTCGAGGGCTTGGGGGAGCGGCTTCAGCTCCTCCAGCGGCTGTTGACAGCGCTCAAAGGGAGTAATTATTCTTATATCGATTTAAGATTTGGGGACGTGGTCCTGCGGCCCCGATGAGGAAGGGGGACCGCGAAGAGGTGGATCGAGAGGAATGATTCTCTTAAGGGTGGTGAGAGGGGATGGGGGAACTAGTAGTCGGCCTTGACATCGGGACGACGAAAGTCGCGGCCCTGGTCGGGAATGTCCTCGAGGGAGGGGCGATCGAGATCATCGGCCGTGGTCTTGCCCACTCCCGTGGCCTAGAGAAGGGCGTGGTGGTGGACATCGGCGAGACGACCGCCTCGATCCGCCGGGCGGTGGAGCAGGCGGAGAAGATGGCCGATGTCAAGATCCAGTCCGTCTCTGTCGGGATCGCCGGGAAGCACATCAGGTCGTTCAACAACTCCGGGACGGTCTCAATCACCCGTGATAATCGGATCATCACCCGCGAGGATGTCCGCCGGGTTTTGGAGACGGCCCAGGCGATCCAGATCCCGCCGGACAGCCAATTGATCCATGTCATCCCACGACAGTATATCGTCGACGGCCAGGACGGGATCACCGATCCGATCGGGATGACCGGGATGAGGCTTGAGGTCGATGTCCACATCGTCACTGGGGCGATCACCGCGGTCCACAATATCGTCCGGTGCGTCCAGAACCTGGGGATCGGGATCGAGAACATCGTCCTCCAGCCGCTCGCCGCAAGCTATGCCGTCCTCACCTCCGCGGAGAAGGAGCTGGGGGTGGCCCTCCTTGACATCGGCGGGGGGACGACGGACATCGCTATCTTCCGTGGTGGGGACATCTGGTTCTCCAAGATCCTCCCTATCGCCGGGGAGCACATCACTAACGACATCACCGTCGGGCTGAGGGTCCCCTATGAGGAGGCGGAGCGGATCAAGAAGGAGCAAGGGACGGTCCGAGTCGATGAGATCAGCGGGGACGAGCGGATCGAGATCACGACCATCGGGGACGAGAAGAAGTCGATCCCCAAAAGCAAGCTGGCCAAGATCATCGAGCCGAGGCTGGAAGAGCTCTTCGACATGGCGATGGGCGAGATCGAGGACGCTGGCTACCATGACCTCCTCCCGGCTGGGCTGGTCCTGACCGGCGGGACGGCCTTGCTGGATGGGATCTGCGAATTCGTCCAGAACAGGTATAACCTCCCCGCCCGGCGGGGGAAGACCCCTCAGGGGATCCACGGGTTAAGGGACATCGTGGAGAGCCCGATCTATGCCGTGGCCATTGGATTATTGAAGTATGCCGTTGAGGCAAGGGAGCGGGGCGACCTCTTCCACTCGAGGAGCGGGCGGAGGGGCTCCTCCCTCCTCGCTAAGATCATCCGCTGGCTCAACCAGTTCTTCAGGGGGTGAGAGGCGATGGGAAAGGACGGGCGGAATGGGCTGGCGCGGATCAAAGTGATCGGGGTCGGCGGGGGCGGAGGGAATGCCATCACGCGGATGATGCGGGCCAAGATCAGCAATGTCGAGCTGATCGCGGTCAACACCGACGCCCAGGTCTTGGAGACCCTGGTCGAGGCCCACAAGAAGCTCCAGATCGGGAAGAAGCTGACCCAAGGGCTCGGCGCGGGCGGGAACCCCGAGATCGGGCGGAAGGCGGCCGAGGAGAGCGAGGCCGAGATCGCCGACCTCCTCACTGGGGTGGACATGGTCTTCATCACCGCCGGGATGGGCGGTGGGACCGGGACTGGTGCGGCTCCAGTGATCGCGAGGATCGCGAAGGAGATGGGGATCCTCACCGCCGCCATCGTCACCAAGCCCTTCTCCTTCGAGGGGAAGGCCCGTGAGGAGAAGGCCCGTCGGGGAATCGAGGAGCTCCGCCAGCATGTCGATACCTTGATTGCCATCTCCAATGACCGGCTCCTCAAGGTCGTGCCCGAGGACTTCCCACTGATCCGGGCCTTCGAGCTGGCCGATGATATCCTCCGGCAGGGGGTCCAAGGGATCAGCGACCTGATCCTCACCCCGGGGATGATCAACCTCGACTTCGCCGACATCGAGGCGACGATGCGGAATGCCGGGACGGCGATGATGGGGATCGGGATCGGGGAGGGGGAAGGGCGGACGAAGGAGGCGGCGAGGAACGCCATCTCTTCCCCGCTATTAGAGGGCTCGATCGAGGGGGCTCAGAAGGTGATCCTGAACATCACCGGTGGGGAGAACCTGACCCTCGATGAGGTGACCGAAGCGGCCATGCTCATCCGGGATACCGTCTCCGACCAGGCCGATATCTTCTTCGGGGCCGTGATCCAGGACGGCTACGAGAAGGTCAAGTTGACGGTGATCGCCACCGGCTTCGTCCAAGCGGAGGAGCGCGAGGCGGAGAGCGAGGAAGAGATCGTGCTCATGGAGCAGCTCCGGAAGGAGGAGCGCGACGACCTGGAGATCCCGGCCTTCCTCCGCCGCCGGCGGCGGGCCCTGGAAGAGGAGGATTGACTAGCTAGCCCATCCGGATCGGCATGCAGACATAGATGAAGCCCCCTGGAGGGGAGGGCTCGAGGAGCCCGGCGCTCTCCGGGTCCTCCAGCCAGAAGGTTACCTCGGCTGAATCCATCTTTTTCAGGGCCTCGATCAAGTATTCCGCCTTGAAAGAGATCTTGATCGGCTCCTCGGCCGGGCGAAGGAGCCTTAGGACCTCCTCAGCCTCGCCCTTCTCCGCGCTCTGAGAGCTGATAGCTAAAGCCGTGAGCGCGGGCTCCCTGACCTCGAGGATCACCGCTCCTGACTCCTCCGCCGCGGTGATCTCGACCCGCTGGAGGGCCTCGAGGAAGGCGAGCCTCTCCAGGTGGAGTCCGATCCGGTTCTCCCGCGGGATCACCCGCTCAAAGTCGGGATACTCCTCTTGCAAGAGTTTGGCGATGAAGATGACCTCCCCGGCCTTAAAGAAGAGGTTCCTCTTCTGCTCATCGAGGTAGAGCTCGACCTCCTCAGCCTCGACCTGAGCGAGGATCCCCAACAGTTCCTTCAGGGAGTCGGAGCTCACGAGGTATTCCCCCTCCTCCGCCGGGGGCGTCGGGAGTGGCTCCTCCTTCAAGGCCAGCCGATAGCCGTTGGTCGCTACCAGCCGGAGCTTGTCCTCCTGGAGGATCATATCGACCCCTGTGAGGCTCAGCCGGGAGGTCTCTCGAGCCGAGAGGGCCGCGAAGGTCGTCTGGTCCAGCCCTTGTTGGAGCTGCTCCCGCGGGATCGCGCAGCTCCGGAGCTCCGGGAGCTTCGGGATCTCGGGATAATCCTCGAGAGGCATGGTCAATAGGTCGATCTTCACCCCGCCGCAGGAGAGCTCGACCTTCTCTTCCACCGTCCGGACCAGGACCTCGCCCTCCGGGAGGCGGCTAGCGACCTTGGTCAAGAGTTCACCGTTCACGAGCACTGCCCTTGGGCCATCCCCGCGGTTCTCCGCGGGGATAGTGCAGATGATCGCTCGTTCCAGGTCGGTAGCCTGGAGGGTGAGCGCGTCGTCAGTCAGTTCCAGCTTGATCCCCCCGAGGATCGGCATCCCCCGCCCCGCGCCCAGGGCCCGTCCGACCGTCTTCACTCCGAACCAGAGCGCCTCACGCGGACAAGAGAACTCCACTTCCATCACTCTCCCAAGGAGAGTCTAGCACCAGATCGCGCAAAGATCAAGTCCCCCCATCGAATCGCCGAGCTGGACAATATGATCGCCCTTTCAATTTTAGCAGCACTGGCCTGAAGGGGGAATTGCCGCGGGGAGCCCCTCCTGGTAAGCTTGCACACCAGGAGGAGAGGGATGGGGCCGAGGGTGAGCGTAGTCATCCCCGCGCGGAATGAGGAGCGGGAGATCGAGCTCTGCTTGCAGAGCCTAAAGGAGCAGCGGTTCCGTGACTTCGAAGTGATCGTCGTCGACAATGGCTCGACCGACGCTACCCAGGCGATCGCCCGACGCTACGGCTGCCGGGTGATTGCCGAGCCCCGGCCGGGAGCGAGCTTCGCCCGCCAGAGGGGGTTCGAGGCAGCCCAGGGCGAGCTGATCGCCTCGACCGACGCCGACACGGTCGTCCCACCCGACTGGCTGGAGTTGATCGTCCGCTCATTCGATGAGAATCCCGACCAAGTCGGGATCTACGGGAAGGTCCTCCTCCGGGCTCGCCGTGGCTTCGGCCAGTGGCTAGCGGAGTTCCTCTTCACCGCCTTCCTCAGGTTTAACCACCTCTTAGGCCGGCCGCACTTCTGCGGCCCGAACTTCGCTGTCCGTCGGGCCGCTTTCGAGCGGTCCGGGGGCTTCAAGGACGGGGACCTCTTCTACCGGGCGAGCGAGGACCTCCAGCTCTCCTTGAAGCTGAAGAAGGAGGGGTATATCCGATTCCATCGCCGATTAGTCGTCTACACCTCCCCGAGGAAGCTCCGCGGGGGCTCCTTCCGCTACATGTGGGAGAACACCAAGAATTATTGGGCCGTCACCTGGCTGAGGAGGCGGAGGTGAAGAAGGCGTTCGACCTCTTGCTCAAGGCCCTAGGGGTTCTCCTCTTCCTCCCGATGGAACTGATCGCCCGGTCGGTCAAGCTCGAGGTCACCGGTCGGGAGAGGCTCCCTGAAGGGGGTTACATCCTCTGCCCCACGCATATGGGTGAGCTTGACCCATACTTCGTCCGACTGGCCCTCGGCGAGCGGATCTGCTCCAAGGGGCGGAGCCGGTTCATCTACCGGCTAGAGGCCGGGCCGCTGGTCCGGCGGCTCTTCCTGGCCTACTGGGGCGGCTGGATCGTGGAGGAGACCGGCCCGAACTTAAGGGCCCTCCGTGGGGCGTTAGCCTGGCTGGCCGCGGGCCGCCCGGTGGTGATCTTCCCCGAGGGACACGACCACGGGAAGGGGCTGCTCCATCTCGGCGCGGCTTTTCTGGCCTGCCAGGCCAACAGGCCGCTCCTCCCTTTGGCGATCGACCGTGGGGTCTTCGTCCGGGTCGGGACCCCTTTTTACATCTTCCCCTTCCTCGTCCTCTGGCGGTATCTTCGGGAGGCGCCGCGGGTGAGACTGGCCTTCCTCGAGCCACTCTGGCCCGACCTGGAGCGGTATCGCCGGGAGGGGCGGCGGTATCTCGAGGAGCTGACGATGGAATTGGGGCAGCGGCTCTTCGGGCGGGGGACGCGAGTTCGAGTTGCCCCGCCCCGCGCCTCTGGGTTAGCCTGATCTTGAGTGAATAAAGTAGCGGTCTTCGGGCTGGACGGGGCGACCTTCTCCATCATCCGCCCGGCGGTCGAAGGGGGCCTGCTCCCCAACCTGGGGGCCCTCTTGCGGGAGGGGGCCTACGGCGAGTTGGAGAGCACGATCCCGCCGATCACTGCCGCTGCTTGGACGACCTTCCAGACGGGGGTGAACCCCGGGGAGCACGGAGCCTTCGATTGGCTGGTCCGCGAGTCGGGGAGCTATCACCTCCGGCCGATCAGCGCGACGATGATCCGGCAGCCGCGCCTTTGGGACTACATCGGGCGCCAGGGCGGGAGGGTCGGGATCGTCGGCCTCCCGATCACCTACCCTCCCCAGCCGGTGAATGGCTTCTTGATCTGCGGCCTCCTGACCCCTCCGGGCGGGCGCTGGACCTACCCTGAGGGGCTGGCCGCGGAGCTGGAAGCCCATGTCGGGCAATTCCCCTTCATGCCGGACCATTGGCCGGGCCGATACCAGGTCCGGGAGTGGCTCGCGGGGCTGAAGCGCGGGATCGGCCAAAGAGCGAGGGTGGCCCTCCATCTCCTCCGCCGTTATGATTGGGACCTCTTCATCCTGCATTTCATGGAGACCGACTCCGTCCAGCACCAGATGTGGCACCTCCGGGATGGAATCCCAAGGCCGGCCTACCGGGTCGAGGTCGAGGGGGACCCGATCCTGGAGGTCTATCGCGAGGTCGACCGCGCGCTCGGGGATCTCCTGGCCGAGCTCCCTCCCAGCACGAGGGTCTTCGTCATCTCCGACCACGGCTTCGGCCCGCTCTACTGGAACCTCTATATCAACATTTGGCTCCTCCGGGAGGGGTATCTCCGCCTCCGGCGTGGGCCGAAGACGAAGCTAAGGCTGGCGGCCCTCCGGCTCGGGCTGACCCAGGAGCGGCTCTTCCCCTGGGGCGAGCGGCTCCGGCTATTGGGGCAGGGGTCCAGGCTCAGTTGGGGTGAGCTCCGCGAGCTGTTGGGCCGATTCTTCCTCTCCTTCGCCGATGTGGACTGGCGGAGGACGAGGGCTTATTCCCACGGGAACATCGGCCAGATTTACCTGAACATGCGGGGGCGCGAGCCGGAAGGGATCGTGAGCGCCGTGGAGGCCGAAGGGCTGATCGAGGAGCTTGCCGCCGGGCTGAGGGCACTCCGGAACCCTTGGAATGGGGAGTTGGTGGTCGAGCGGCTCTATCGCAAGGAAGAGCTCTATCACGGGAAGGCCCTCCCCCAAGCTCCGGAGCTCATCTTCCTCCCCAAGCGAGGCTACATGGTCCTGGGGACGACGGACTTCCCGGCCAACCGGGTCATCACTCCGGCCTTCGCCGGCTCCGGCTGGCACGAGCTGGAGGGAGTCCTCATCGCCTCCGGGCCGGGCTTAGTGCAGGGCGAGGTGCGCGGGGCTAGACTCATAGATCTCCCCCCGACCATAATCTATGCTATGGACCTCCAGGTCCCCGCGGGCTTGGAGGGGAGGCCGCTTTTAGAGCTCTTCCAGGCCCGGACCCGGAGCCAAGGCCGAACCGGGGCCTACCGCAAGTGCGAGCCCGAGCCTGAGCCCGAGCTTCACAAGCCCCGACTGCCAGCGGAGCCGGAGCCAGAAGAGCCCGAGGGGCACGATTGGGAGGAGCAGGCTCGGAAGCGGCTCCGCGACTTGGGCTACATCTGAGGTCGAGCGGGAATGAAGGCCATTGCCATCGGTCTCTCGGTCGCACTCGGGCTAGGGATCCTCGCCTTCATCCTCTATTATGTCGGTTGGGGGGCGATTGCCCGGGAGATCGTAGCTCTCGGCTGGCTCGGCTCGCTCGTCCTGGCCGGTGATTTTTTCTTGACCTTCTTCTTCTGGGCCCTCACCTGGCGGATCATCCTCCGGGCCTATGAGATTAAGGCCCCTTGGCGCGCGGTCCTCCGGGCCCTCCTCAGCGGCTACGCCGTGGGTTACCTCACCCCTTCAATGTATTTTGGTGGGGAGCCGGTCCGAGTCTATGTCTTCTCCAAGGAGATTGGCCTCCCCCAGCCTCGCCTCTACGCTACGGTCTTTGTGGCCAAGCTCCTCGAGGCGATCAGCCTGGTCATCTTCGTCCTCCTTGGGGTCTACTACGCCCTCTTCGCGGGCGGGAACTTGTCGCCGATCCAACGGGAAGCGCTCCTTTATGGGACGATCTTCTTCAGCTTCTGGGTCTTCCTCGGGTGCTTGAACTTCGTCTTGAACCTCGGGCTCGGGGCCCGGCTGATGCGCGGGCTCTTGTGGCTCCTCCCGTGGAAGGCGGCCCTCAGGAAGGCCGCGGAGAAGGTGGCCTTCGTCGAGGGCGAGATCCACCAAGCCTTCCATCAGGGCTCCAAGCTGCCCGCCACCGCGCTGGCCTTCCTCTCCAGCTTCGTTGCCAACCTCCTCATCTACCTTCGGCCCCAGATCTTCTTTTATTTTAGCCAGGCTAAGCTCTTCTCCTTCGCCAACCTCTCCTTGGCCTATGCCCTCTGGGTCATCCTCGCGGCCCTGCTCTGGATCACCCCTGGGGGGATCGGGATCGCCGAGGGCGGCTGGGTCGGGATCCTGGCCCTGATCGGGGTCGGCCGCGCGGGGGCCGTGGCCTTCGCATTGGTCTTGAAGGGACTGGAGTTGACCCTCGTGATCTTGGGAGTATCATTATTGATGGAATTCGGGCTGGTCCGGCACTCGAGGAGGTGAAAGATTTGCCCCGACCACGACTTCGAGTCGGCCTCTTCTCCTTTGCCCTCCTCCTCGCCCTCTTCTGGGCTATGGGGGTCCAAGCCGAGGCCGAGGAGGTGAGCCTGAGCCTCGAGAATCACGGCGAGGCGAGCGAGCTTTTGCTCGGACTCTCCCAAGATGCCTTTACCCTGGACTATCGCCTC
>JAPWVC010000091.1 GCA_028275195.1 Candidatus Acetothermia bacterium | reverse complement strand
GGGCTGCGGACCGGCAAGATCGGCAAGGTGTGAGTGAGGAGGTGAGAGATGAGCCGTTATCTCTGGCTAGCAGCTCTCGGAGCGGTGCTCGTCTTACTGGTCTTCTTCGGCACTAGGGCTCCACAGGTCTCACAGCCCCACCAGGCTCAGGTGGGCAGCAGCGGAGAGGGCGAATATGGCGAGGTGATCACCGGCTTCTCGACCCCGGAGTCGGTGGTCGTCGGGCCCGGGGGAAAGTATTACATCTCGAACCTCGGGAGGCCGGGCCGGACAGGCGATGGGAAGATCATGGTCCTCGAGGATGGGGTATTAAAGGACCTTGCGCTCGGGCTGGATGATCCGAAAGGGCTCGCCATCTACGGAGAGGCCCTCTATGTCGCGGACATCGACAAGGTCTGGCGAGTCTCGTTCAATGGGCATAAGGAGATCTTCCTCAGCCCAGAGGACTTCCCTCGAAGGCCGGCCTTCCTCAACGATGTGGCTATCGCTCCCTCATCTGATCGGCTCTACATCTCGGACACCCAGCTCGGGCTGATCTTCACCATGCGGACTTGCCTCTGCGGTGGGGTAGGGATCTTTGCCCAACGGGCCCGTTTCCCCGAACTGCAAGCCCCGAACGGCCTGGCCTTCGATGGGGCCGGTAACCTCTTAGTGATCGATTCCAGCACGGGCAAGCTTCTCAAAATCGAGCCGAACGGCTCTTCCGCTGAGGTGATCGGGGAGGGCTTCGGCGGAGGAGATGGTTTGGCCTTCGACGCCGCGGGGAACCTTTATATCAGCGACTACACCGGCGGGCGGATCTTTAAGCGCGGGCCTGACGGTTCGGTCACGCTCTTCGCCCAGGGCCTGAAGGCCCCGGCGGATCTTACCGTGGACCTTACCCGGAAGCTGCTGCTCATCCCGGAGTTCGAGGCCGACCGGCTGAGGCTCCTCCCACTCGGCATAGATTGAGCTTGGAGGCCGCTGCGGCATCCAAGATCATGGTGGCATCGGGATGGAGTTGAAGGATCGAGGCAGGGACCTCCTTAACGATAGGGCCCTGCAGCACCTCCCTTACGATCCCGGCCTTCTCCTCCCCCGAGGCCAAAAGGAGGAGCCTCCTCGCTCGCATGATCGTCTTGATCCCCATCGTAATCGCCTGAGTAGGAACCAAATCCAGGCCCCCGAATCGCCCCGCCTCCCGCCGTCGTGTCTCCTCCGAGAGGACTACTAGCCGCGTCATAGTCCCCCAGTCTGAGCCGGGCTCATTGAAGCCGATATGGCCATTGAGCCCGAGCCCAAGGACCAGGAGGTCTATGCCCCCGTGGCGGGCGATCTCCTCTTCATACCTTTGGCACTCCTCTTCAAGATCGGCGGCGGTGCCGTCGGGGATATGGATCTGTTCAGGAGGGATGGCAAGATGGCCGAAGAGGTGCACCTGCATGTAGTGGTGGAAGCTCTGGGGATGAGAGGGCTCGAGGCTGACATACTCGTCGAGGTTGAAGGTAATGACCTTGGAGAAGTTGAGGAGGCCCTCCCTGCTCATCCGGACTAGCTCGCGATACATCCCGATCGGGGTCTCGCCGGTGGGGAGGCCGAGGACCGAATCCTCCTTGAGCAGGATCTGGCGGGCGACAAGCCGGGCCGCCTCACGGCCCAACTCCTCGTAATCAGCGACGATCTTCAGCCTCATCCCGGGCATAGACGATCCGTCCCCCGACGATCGTGTAATGGACATTCAAGTCCCCATCGAAGATCACAAGGTCGGCATCCTTCCCCTCTTCTAGGCTCCCTTTCCTCCCATCCAGCCCGAGGAGCCTCGCCGGGTTCAAGCTAGCCGCCCGAACGGCCTCCGGGAGGGAGCAGCCGGTGAACTCCATGAAGTTCTTCACCGCTCTCTCCATGGTCAGGGTGCTCCCGGCTAGGGTCCCATCTCTTAATCTGGCCACTCCGCCCTCGACGAGGACCTCCTGGCCTCCCAGGGAATATCGCCCATCTCCAAGCCCAGCGGCGCTGATGCTGTCGGTGATGAGGCAGATCTTATCGATCCCTTTTGCCTTGAGGGCCAGCCTCACCGCCGCAGGGTGAACATGGACCCCATCAACAATCAAGCTGACCATCGCCTCTCCCTCCAAGGCCGCGCCGACGGCCCCAGGCTCGCGATGGTGGAACCCGCTCATGGCGTTGAAGAGGTGGGTGAACAACTTCACACCCTTATTCACTGCGGCAAGAGCCTCCTCGTAAGTGGCGTTGGAGTGGCCGAGGGCGGGGATGGCGAACTCTTGGACTTCTTCAATCAAGCGATCCGCGCCGGGGAACTCGGGCGCCAGGGTTACGATTCGGATCAGGTCGCGATAGCCGGCTGTTAAAGCCCGGAGCTGCTCCAATGAGGGCTCCAGGATGTGTTTGGGATTATGCGCCCCTCTTTGCCCCATAGCTATGAACGGCCCCTCGAGGTGGACCCCCAAGATCCCTTCGGCCCGGGCGCGCTTGATGGACTCCAGAGCCTGCCGCAATTGATCTATTGGAGCGGTGACTAAGGTCGCTAAGAGCCCCGTCGTCCCATGGCTAGCATGGAAGGAGGCGATCCTCTTAGCTTCTTCTTCCTGGGCCTCGATGAAGTCGCGGCCGCCTCCCCCGTTGACTTGAAGGTCGATGAAGCCTGGTGAGACATAAAGCCCCTTGACCTCGAGGATCGTTGCTCTTGCAGCGCATAGACGGCCAAACCTTCTGATCTTGAGCTTAGCGAGCTTCCCGCCCGCGATGATCAGATCCTGTCGAGCAATATGATCAGGAAAGATGAGATGAGCCCCCTGGATCACGATGCGCTTTTCCTCTAGCCTCATCCCGCTCTCCTTCTACTGCCCAGTGATGGAGCGGCACCGTTAAGATGGGGCAGATAACCCCCTTTCCATGAGGAACTGGTTGTAATGCCAGGCATACAGCTCCAGCCAGTGGCGCAGGCTGGTCAGCCCCAGCCGCCACAGGGCCCCCTGGTACCATGGCCCACTATCGACGATCGCCTCCGCAGCCCAGCGGCCATAGAGACGCCGCAGCTCCTGGAAGAACTGGCAGGTCTGCCACAGTCCTCTTTCCCGGAAAGCCCGCAGGTAGAGGACTCGCCTGGTGGCTGGGTCAATGGCGGCGAAGATCCAGCACTTACGCCCGCCCACCTTCACACGGGTCTCATCGACGACGATGCGGGCTGGCAGCTCTCCCCTCCAGATCGCCCAATTGCAGGCGAACTTCTCCTTCCAGTTCCAAGGCGGACCCGAAGGGTGGACCGCCAGGAGCGCTCCTGCTATGGCGGCATGGGAGATCTGGGCTCCCAGTCCACGGAGGAGCTGGGCTGTCTTGCGGAAGGAAGTTCGACTTACGAGGCCCAAAGCGTAGGCCGCAAGGGCCAGTGCGATGGCCCAGCTCGCTCCATCTCGTGCTGGATGAGGTTATCCATCTTGAGGAAGCTTACCATGCTCATCACCCCTATCCAGTTTACCAAAAACAGGATCTTAACGGCGCCCTTGACTTGAGGGGAGAAGTCAATCGCAGGTGCTCAATTACCCCTCACCCCTGTCGGCCTTACTCATTCTCTTCCTCCCCTCGTCGCTTGAGGGATTGCTCCACTGCGGCAGGGTGCTGACCCGGCAACTGCGAGGCGACGATCCCGCCCAAGATCGCTGCCGCGCCGAGGAGCTGTAAGCCCGTTAGTCGCTCGCCGAGCAGGAGATACCCGAAGAGGCCGGCGAAGACCGGTTCGGCGGAGAAGATGATCGCCGCCTCGGTGGGGGTCGAGAGCGGCTGGAACCTGTTCTGGATGAAGAAGGCCAGTGCGGTTGCCAAAAGGCCGGTGATGAGGATTGCTTCCCAACCTTTGGGAGAGATCGTCATCGCCAGTCGCGGATGCTCGACCAGGAGGGCTCCGGCTAGGCTGAGCACGAAAACGGTCCCGATTTGGATGACCAGGATCGTTGGATAATTCCCGGGGTTGACGAACCGCCCGATGGAGATGACCTGGAGGGCAAAGGAGAAGGCACAAAGGAGCGTCAAGAGGTCCCCGAGGTTGAGCCTCAGCTCCAGTCCCGCGGCCTCGCCCTGGCCGAAGAGGATCAGCCCCAGGCCGAGGGCCGCGAGCCCGGCCCCGAGCCATCCCCGCGCGGGGACGCGGAGGCGCGCCTCCTCCTTGAAGGCGAGGGCTGAGAGGAGCGGGACGAGGATCACCGATAGGCCCGTGATGAAGCCGCTCTTTGTGGCGGTGGTATAGAGCAGTCCCCAGGTCTGGAAGAGGTAGCCGGAAAAGAGGCTCAGCCCGATCCAGAGGCCGGCACGGAGCGTCCCCCAGTTCAGGCCTCCTCGACGGAGCCTCCCCCAGAAGAGGAGCAATATGGCAAAGAGAGCGAGGGCGAACCTCAGGGCGAGGAAGGTGAGCGGGCCGAGCTCGCTCGCCCCCTCCTTTACCAAGACGAAGGTCCAGCCCCAAATGACGGTGGCCGACAAGAGAGCGGCCTGGGGGAGATAGCTCTTGCGATTCGGCCTCATCCCCGCATCGTAACATTGGCCGGGTCTCTTGTCTAACGCGCTCATTTGGTGTATAATTCTTGCCGAACCCGATAAAGGCAAACCCGCCGAGAGGCGGGGGCGCAAAGCCACGGGCCCTAACACTGGAAAGGAGGTGAAGGGCAGCCGGGCTGCCGAAGGGTAAGGAAGCATCCCGATAAGGGCAAACCCACCGCAAGGTGGGGGCGCAAAGCTACGGGTCCCACAGGGATCGCCGGGCTGCCGAAAGATGCTCCAGAATGGTCCTGCCCGCCGCTCGCTCAAACGGGCCTTCTTACTTTTATTCCTCCTCTTTCTTGGGGCTTCTGTTGCCCTTGGGGGCGGGGCCAACCGGCCCCAGATCACCGGGCTCGGCTTCCCCACGGCCCTCCCCATCGCAGGGGGCGGGACCGGCCGGCTCCAGTTCCAGGACCCCGATGGCGATGTGGTCTCCGCCTTCCTCGCCGTAGTCGATGGCCGGTTTTACAATACCCCCTTGGCAATCCCTCAGGGGCCAAAGGCCGGGATAATTACCTTCTCCATCGCTTGCACCCCCTTCGCCCAGCAGGTTACCCTCCAGGCGAGGCTCTATGACCGGGCGGGGAACGCCAGCGACCCCTGGACCTTCTCCTTTACCTGCGGCGAGCCAGAGCGATATAACTACGACCAAGAGCAA
>JAPWVC010000056.1 GCA_028275195.1 Candidatus Acetothermia bacterium | reverse complement strand
TGATGGATGTGGCCGAGCAGCAGGGGTTGCGCATCGAGCCGCATGTCCTGGAGGCCGCGCTTGGCCTGCCCGTGGTGCCAATGGTAGCCGCCAAGGGGCGGGGCTTGGCAGAGTTGGTCGAGGCAATCGAGCGGCTGGCCCGGGGCGAGGCGGCCTATGCGCCGAGCCGTCCCCAGATCCGAGAGGACCATCGGGCGGTGCTGGAGGAGCTCGAGGGCCTCATCGCCGATCGCGTGCCGGAGCCATACCCCAAGGAATGGGTGGCGCTGAAGCTCTTGGAGGGCGATGAGGAGATCACCCGGCTGGTGCAGGGGCTCTTGCCGGGGGAGCGTTGGGAACAGGTCCATTCAATCCTGAAGCGCCATGAGGACGCCGTGCTGGCCGTGGCCAGTGGCCGCTATGAGTGGATCGGGAGGATGGTCCGGGCCGCGGTCACCCGCCCGAAGGCGGGCCAGATCACCCTCACAGAGCGGCTCGACCGGGTCGCGACCCACCCGATCTGGGGCCTCGGGCTCCTCTTGGGAATCCTGGGGCTGGTTTTCTTTCTAACCTACGCCATCGGTGCGCCTCTCCAAGCTTTGCTCGAGGCCCATGTCGTTCAGGCCGCGGCCGAGTGGGCGGCCCGCCTCCTCGCTGGCTCACCGGCCTGGCTGAGCGGGCTGATCGTCGAGGGGCTGATCAGCGGGGTCGGAACGGTGCTCACCTTCCTGCCGATCTTGCTCATCTTCTTCGGCGCCTTCGGCCTCCTGGAGGACTTGGGCTATATGGCCCGCGCTGCCTATGTCATGGACCGGTTCATGCACCGCATGGGCTTACATGGGAAGAGCTTCCTGCCATTATTCTTAGGCTTCGGCTGCAATGTCCCGGCCGTGATGGGCGCGAGGGTAGTCGAGGGCGAGCGGGCCCGGCTCTTGACGATCCTGATAGCCCCGCTCGTCCCCTGCACCGCACGCATGGCCGTTCTGGCCTTTCTGGCCCCGATCTTCTTCCGCCAGGCCGCTACCTTCGTCTCCTGGGGGCTGGTGGCGTTCAACTTGCTCATCCTCGTGCTCCTGGGGATCGTGCTCAACAAGCTGGTCTTCCGTGGCGAGCGGGAGGCCTTCATCATGGAGCTCCCTTTGTATCACATCCCCAATGCTCGCACGATCGGGCTCTTCGTCTGGCGGCGGACGGTGGCCTTCCTGAGGCGGGCCGGGACGATCATCCTGGCCGTCTCCATCCTCGTCTGGGCCCTGGGGGCCCTCCCGACCGGCGAGATCGGCTCGAGCTACCTGGCGGGGCTCGGGCGGCTTTTGGCCCCTCTGGGGCGGCTGATGGGGCTGGGCTGGGAGATGATGGTAGCGTTGCTGACTAGCTTCGTGGCCAAAGAGAACGCCATCGCCACTCTCGGCATCCTCTACAGCGCCGGTGAGGAGGGGAGCGAGCTGGCCGGGATCTTGAAGGGCTTGCTAGCCCCCGCTGCCGCACTGGCCTTCCTTGTGGTGGAGATGCTCTTCATCCCCTGCGCGGCCACAGTCGCCACCATCCGCCAGGAGACGGGCTCCTGGCGCTGGACCGCCTTCAGCATTGCCATCCTCGCGGTGATCTCTTTTGCGGTCGGGATCGTCGTCTACCAGGGGGCGAGGCTGATCGGCTGGGGAGTATGAGGTGAGATGCTAGAGAAATTGCTGCAGCTCTTGTCCGAGGGCGGGGCGCATAGCCTGGCTGAGCTGGCCCGGGCGCTCGGCGTGAGCGAGGAGCTGCTCAGGCCGATGATCGCGGACCTAGTGCGGCTGGGCTACCTCCATCCGGTGGCCGCCGGCTGTCAAGGGAATTGCGCGGAGTGCCCACTTCTAGGGGGGTCTCCCGGCGGGTGCGAGCATCTCTGGGCGCTCACGGCCAAGGGGAAGGAGGCGGGCCTCAGCGAGCAGCCCGGTTGACCCGGGAGCGGTCTCTCGCTATAATGTGCATATGCACGGAATGGGGTGAGCGATGCCGCGGCGGAGGAAGCGGCGCCATTGTGCCTTCCAGCCTCGGGCGAATTGGTTCTTCCCCGGGCTGGGGATGGGCTCCCCGGGGTCGCCGGTGGAGCTCGGCCTCGATGAGCTGGAGGCGATGCGCTTGGTCGATCTCCTGGGGAAGGACCAGGCTGCGGCCGGCGCGGAGATGGGGATCTCCCGCGGGACGGTCCAGCGGCTCCTCTACTCCGGCCGGGCGAAGGTCGTCCAGGCCCTCCTCGAGGGGCGGCCGATCCGCCTCCGCGGGGGGCAAGAGCCCCTCCTGCGGTGCGCGGCCTGCGGGTTCGAGCTGCCCGCGCCCTCGCCGGGGAGTGACGGCTTCCTGCGCTGCTGCCGCTGCGGCAGCCCTCATCTCTACCGTGTTGAGCAAGCGGAGAACGAGGAGGTGAGCTAGATGCCGATGGCAGGAGGCTACCGTTGGATGTATCAATTGACCGGCCTCCCGGGCTGGCTGAGGTTCGGCTACTCGCCGGGCTGGGGCGGGCTGCCCCCGGGGGCCCAATTCCTGATGCAGTCGGGGCTCTGGCCCCAGTTCTGGGCCTGGCTGCAGAGCCAGAGGCCCTATCCGGCTTGGCCGATGATCCCGCCTTTTATGGCCTATCCTTCGGCTCCGGGGATGCCCGCTGGGCAAGAGGTCGAGCTGCTGAAGGGCCAGGCGCGAATGCTGGAGCAGCAGCTAGAGGCGATCCGGAAGCGGATCGAGGAGCTGGAGAAGAGCTAGTCGGGAAGGAGATGAGAGAGTGAAGATCCTAGTGGCAACGACCAAAGGGGGCCTCGAGGACCAGGTCTGTCCGACCTTCGGGCGGGCGCCGACCTTCACGGTGGTCGAGGTCGAGGACGGCAGAATCGGAAGCGTGGAAGTGGTCCCCAACCCGGCTGCCAGTGCCGCTGGCGGGGCCGGAATCCAGGCCGCACAGTGGGCGGCTAACTCCGGGGCGAAGGCCGTGATCGCCGGAAACTACGGCCCGAACGCTGCCGGGGTCTTGGCCCAGGCGGGAGTGGAAATGCTCAGCATCTCGGGGCTGACCGTCCGCGAGGCGGTCGAGCGCTATCTCAAGGGCGAGCTCGCCCCGTTCAGCGCCGGGGCGATGGCTGCTCCGGGCTTCGGCCCGGGAATGGGCCGTGGCGGTGGCATGGGCCACGGGATGGGTATGGGCCGTGGGATGGGCCGCGGCGGCGGGATGGGCAGGGGAATGGGCCGAGGCATGTGGGGTCAGGGGATGATGTCCCCACCTCAAGCCCCTTACTTTGGGCCTCAGGCCTCAGTGCCGCCTGCTCCTGCTGTGGGAATGCCCCAGATGACCAGGGAGCAGGAGCTGAGGATGCTGAAAGACCAGGCCGAGATGCTGGAGAACCAGTTAAAGCAGATCAAGAAGAGGCTCGAAGAGCTCGGGGAATGAGGAATTTAAGCCATTGACCGCTCAGAAAGGAGGCGAATGATGCCCAGAGGGAGAGCCTTCTTCGGGGCAGGATACGGAATGGGGATGGGAAGGAGGCCTTGGGGCTTCGGCCGCGGGATGGGCAACCCCTATCCCTTCTGTCGCTTCTTCCCCTGGCTCCCCAGATGGTGGTGGAGCGGAATGTATGGCCCGATGAGGCCTTATCCTTATGGGCCATATGGGGTTCCCCCCGCTTATCAGCCCTATGGCGCTGCCTATTCCCCGCCCTATTACTACTGAGATGAGAGTCTGCATCCCGACCGAGGGGAGCGGCGGGCTGGACGATCGGGTGGGCGAGCACTTCGGCCGCGTGCCTACCTACACCATCGTGGACACGGAGACCGGTGAGGTCGAGGTGCTCCCCAACGAGAGCGAGCACATGGGCGGCGCGGGGCTGCCCGCGGAGCTTCTGGCCCAGGCGGGCGTCGATGTGCTCCTCTGCGCCGGGCTAGGCCGAAGAGCGATGGCCCTCTTCCAAGATCATGGCGTGATGGTCTATCTCGGCGCTCAGGGCACCGCCCGGGAGGCCCTCGCGGCCTGGGAGAGAGGGCAGCTCCGGGCAGCCACGGATGAGGATATCTGTCGAGAGCACAAGTTCGGAGAGCACCATCATCATTGATCGGGAAAGGAGCCTAAGCTGCAGCTCGTCGTGACCGCGGGCAAGGGCGGGACAGGGAAGACGACCGTGGCGACCTCGCTCGCCCTGGCCCTCCAGGATCGATATCCGGTCCAGTTCCTCGACTGCGATGTCGAGGAGCCCGATGCCCATATCTTGCTCAAGCCCAAGATCACGGAGCAGGAGCCGATCTATGTCAAGCGCCCGAAGGTCGATGAGAGCAAGTGCGACTATTGCGGGAAGTGCAGCGAGGCCTGCCAGTTCAACGCGATCATGGTCCTCAAGGGCAAGCTGGCCCTTGTCTATCCGGAGCTCTGCCACGGCTGCGGCCTCTGCCATCTGGTCTGCCCCAAGAATGCCATCTTTGAATACGATGTAGAGCTAGGGGTGATCGAGCATGGCATTGCTAATGGCATGGAGTATCTCCAGGGGAGGCTCGCCGTCGGGGAGCCGCTCGCCACGCCGCTCATCCGCCGGCTGAAGGAGAAGATAGACCCGGAGAAGATCGCGATCCTCGACTCCGCCCCGGGGACCGGCTGCCCGGTGATCGAGACGATGCATGGCGCGGACTTTGTCCTCTTAGTGACTGAGCCGACGCCGTTCGGGCTCCATGACCTGAAGCTCGCCGTGAATGTGGCCAAGACGCTCGGCCTGCGGATGGGCGTGGTCCTCAACCGCGACGGGGTCGGCGACAAGGGCATAGAGAAGTATTGCACCCGCGAGGGACTCCCGATCCTCCTGCGGATCCCTCTCGATCGGCGGATCGCCGTCGCTTACTCTAATGGTGTCCCGCTCGTCCTGGAGCTCCCGGAGTGGCGAGAGCCTTTCCGAGAGATGTTCGCTGAGCTTGGGGAATTGGCCAGCCAGGAGGCCCGATGAGGCAGCTCGTGGTGCTCAGCGGGAAGGGTGGGACAGGGAAGACGACCCTCGTCGCCGCCTTCGCTGCCCTAGCGCAGGACAAGGTCTTGGCCGACTGCGATGTCGATGCCGCCGACCTCCACCTGCTGATGGACCCTAAGCTCGAGAGGTCCGAGCCGTTCGAGGGCTCGAAGGTGGCAGTCCTCGACGAGCAGAGGTGTATCGGATGCGGGGCCTGCCAAAAGAGCTGCCGCTTCGCCGCCATCTCCGAGAGAGGAGGCCGCTTCTCGATCGGCCCCTTCCGCTGCGAGGGCTGTGGGGTCTGCGCCTTCATCTGTCCCGCAGGGGCGATCGAGCTGAAGCCCCGGCTCTCTGGCCATGTCTACATCTCCTCCACCAGGTTCGGGTCGCTAGTCCACGGCCAGCTTGAGCCGGGAGAAGGGACCTCGGGGAAGCTAGTGACGCTAGTGAAGCAGCGAGCGACGGAGCTAGCGCATTCAGAAGGAGCGGAGCTTATCATCATCGACGGCCCGCCGGGGCTCGGCTGCCCGGTGATCGCCTCCCTCGGCGGGGCCACAGCGGCCTTGATCGTCACTGAGCCGACGCTAGCGGGGCTCCACGACCTGGAGCGGGTCCTCGGCCTGGCCCGCCACTTCCGGACCAGAGCGCTCATTTGCATCAATAAATACGACTTGAATGAGGAGATGGCCCGGCAGATCGAGCAATTCGCCACGGGGCAAGGGCTAGAGGTGATCGGCCGAATCCCTTACGACGATGTAGTGACTGAAGCGATGGTCCAAGGGAGGTCGGTAATCGAGTGCTCCGATGGCCCGGTGACCCGAGCGATCGAGGAGGTCTGGGCCAGATTGGGTGAGATCCTGGAGTTAGAGCGGATTTCCCGGAGGTAAAGGGGCGAAGATGGCCACACAAGGCGAGCGAGCGAAGCTGCTGGAGGAGCAGCAACGGCGGATCAAGGAGAACCTGGCGAAGATCAAGCATCGGGTAGTGGTCTTCAGCGGGAAGGGCGGGGTGGGGAAGACGACCGTGGCGGTCAATCTCGCCTATGCCCTAGCCAAGCGAGGGAAGCAGGTCGGACTCCTCGATGCCGACATCACCGGCCCGAATGTCCCCCAGATGGTCGGGCTCCACCAGCCTCCGGAGGTGACAGAAGATGAGAGCCTGCTCCCCCCGGAGAGGGATGGGGTGAGAGTCATTTCGTTGGCGACGCTCATCCCTCCGGACTCACCGGTGATCTGGCGCGGGCCGATGAGGTCGAGGGCCCTCGAGCAGTTCTTGGGGGATGTGGCCTGGGGGGAATTGGACTTCTTGGTGGCCGACCTCCCGCCGGGGACGGGCGATGAGGTGATGACCATCGCCCAGCGGATGGAGCCGGAGATGGCAGTAATAGTGACCACACCACAGGAGATGGCCCTGATCGACAGTCGCCGGGCGATCAACATGGCCAAGAGGATGGGCATACCCAAGATCGGGGTGGTGGAGAACATGTCCGGTCTGAAATGCCCCAACTGCGGCCATGAGATCGATATATTCGGGAGCGGCGGCGGTGAGCAGGCGGCACTGGACCTCGGTGTCCACTTCCTTGGAAAGGTTCCCTTCGACCTCCGGGCTCGCCAGGGTGCGGACCTCGGCAGGCCGATCATCCTCGAGGATGAGGGAGCGGATATCTCCATCGCCTTGAAGGAAATCGCCGATCGGATCGAGGAGCTCCTGCTCTTAGTGCATGCGAAGCCTCAATAGATCCTCCGGCCGAAGCCCCCATCCCTTGCCGAGTTATCGTAAATCTCTTCAATAAGGAAGACATAGGCGGGGCGGGTGGCCCAGCATGCCCGCTCGGGTCGGTGGTAGACATCATGCTGGGCATTGATTAGCAAATGATAAAGGCTGCCCTCCTCATGGATCTCGGCCCTCCCGCGGACCTCATAGCTGATATTCGGCGGCTGATAGAAGAGCAGTGTCACCTTGGGATTCGCCCGGAGGTTCTCCCAAGAGTGGCCGCGCGCGAGCTCCAGCGAGCCGAGCTTGGTGAAGTCGAGCCGCTCTCGGCAGCCTTCATCGTAGAGCAGGCGGACCAGGAGCTTGAGCCCCTCCTCGCGGTAGCCCTCGCGCCAGCCCCGGTCGATATGCTCTAGGAAGGCATCGAGGGTCTCCTTCAAATACCTGGGCTTGGGGAGGAAGCCCACCCCTTTGATCGCGGCATTCAGCCCTGCCGGGCCGTAAGAGACCACAGCCGGGGTATGACGACTGAAGCCAAGAAGGAGCTCATGCGGCTGGACTTCCCCGCGGACCTGACGACGGACCAGTTCCGCTCGGCCATCGTAGGCCCAGCGGAGGAACTCCTCGGGGGGCTTAGGCTCTATCCCTCTCCTCACCCGCGCTGGCCCACTTCTCTCTTGATGTATTCCACGATCTCGCTCAGCGGTGTCCCCGGCCCGAAGAGGCCCTTCACCCCGAGCTTCCGCAGCGCCTCCTTATCCTCATCGGGGATGATCCCCCCGCCGAGGAGGAGGACATCATTCAGGCCGTGCTCGTCCATCAGCTTTCGGATCTTGGGGAAGATCGCCATGTGGGCCCCGGAGAGGAGGCTAATCCCGATCACATCCACATCCTCTTGGATCGCGGCCCGGACGACCTCCTCAGGGGTGTTGTGCAAGCCGGTGTAGATCACCTCCATCCCCGCATCACGCAAGGCACTACAGATCACCTTCACCCCGCGATCGTGGCCGTCGAGTCCGACCTTGGCCATCAAGACCCGGATCTTCTTCCCTTCCTTTTCCATCCCCGCCTCCCGGCCTAGCTAGAACATCGCCGGCTCGCGGTATTGGCCGTAGATCTCGCGGAGGACATCCATGATCTCCTGCAAGGTCGCGTAGGCCTTGACTGCCTCAAGGATGTGAGGCATCCGGTTCTCCCCCCGCTCACAGGCCCGGCGCAAGCCGTCGAGCGCGGCCTGCACCTTGGCATTATCTCGCTCCCTCTTGACCTGATTCAATCGCGCGATCTGCCGCCGCTGGACCTCGGGGTCGACCCGCAGAATATGGGGCTTATGGTCCTCCTCGATCGCATATTTGTTGACCCCGACGATCACTTGCTCCCCGGACTCAACCTGCTTCTGGTATTCATAGGCCGCGCGGGCGATC
>JAPWVC010000130.1 GCA_028275195.1 Candidatus Acetothermia bacterium | reverse complement strand
AAGCCCTCCTCGATCCCCCTGAAGACCCCCCTGAGGAGCGAGCCCTCCCCCATCCGCTCGATCCGCCCGATGTAGTCCAGTGCCTTCCGTTCGATCTCGTCCGTCAGCGCCTCCACGAAGTAGCTCCCCGCCAGGGGGTCGATCGTGTCGGCCACGCCGCTCTCATAGGCGATGATCTGCTGGGTCCGGAGGGCGATCCGGACCGCCTCCTCCGAAGGCAAAGCTAGGGCCTCATCGTAGGAGTTGGTATGCAAGCTCTGGGTCCCACCGAGGACGGCCGCGAGGGCCTGGAGCGTGACCCTGATGATGTTGTTCAACGGCTGCTGCTCGGTGAGGGTGCAGCCGGCCGTCTGGGTATGGAACCGGAGGCGCCAAGACTCCGGCCTTTTGGCGCCATAATGGTCGCGCATCCTTCTCGCCCAGATCCGGCGGGCGGCCCGGAACTTGGCGATTTCCTCGAAGAAGGAGTTGTGGGAGTTGAAGAAGAAGCTCAACTGCGGCGCGAAGCTGTCCACATCGAGCCCCCGCTCCATCCCCGCCTCGACATAGGCGAACCCGTCGGCCAGGGTGAAGGCCAGCTCCTGGACGGCCGTGGCCCCGGCCTCGCGGATGTGGTAGCCGGAGATCGAGATGAGGTTGAACTTGGGGGTCTCCTTGATCCCGAACTCGAAGATGTCCACGATCAGGTCGATCGCCGGCTTTGGGGGGATCACCCACTCCTTCTGGGCGATGAATTCCTTGAGCATATCGTTCTGGATCGTCCCGCGGATCTCCCCCCTCGGGACCCCCTGCTTGTCGGCGATCGCGATATACATGGCATAGATCACCGCGGCCGTGGGGTTGATGGTGAAGGAGGTGCTCACCTTATCCAAGGGGATCCCGTCGAAGAGGACCTCGAAGTCCCGGAGGGTAGCGACCGAGACGCCCTCGACCCCGACCTCCCCGTCGGCGAGCGGGTGGTCGGGGTCATAGCCCATCAGCGTCGGCATGTCGAAGGCCGTGGAAAGGCCGGTCTCGCCCTCCTTCAGGAGATACTTGAACCGGCGGTTGGTCTCCTCCGCCCCGCCGTAGCCGGAGAACTGGCGCATCGTCCACAGCCGGCCGCGATACATCGTGGGGTAGACCCCCCGAGTGAAGGGATACTCCCCGGGGTAGCCGAGATCCCGGTCGTAGTCCAGCCCGGCGATGTCCTCGGGGGTATAGAGCCGCTTGATCTCCTCGTTCGAGACGGTGATGAACCGCTCCTTCCGCTCGCCATGCTCCTTAAGGTGCGGCTCGAGGACCTCCTTCTCCCAGCGTGCCCGTTCGCTCTTCAGGGTCAGCTCCTTCATCGCCCCTCCTTTGCCTTAGGCTGCCATGGTCATTATAGTTTAGCGGACCTGGCCGATCAATCCGGGGGAGAAGGTGCCGGAGCTGCCGGAGGTAGAGACGATCCGTCGCGGGCTGGAGGAGGGGCTCCTCGGGGCCCGGCTCTCGGGGGTCGAAGTCCGCGATCCCCGGCTATTGCAGGATTGCTCCCTTCCCGAGCTCGAGCGGCTCCACGGGAGGGCCCTGAAGAGGGTCGCCCGGCGGGGGAAGTTCCTGATCTTAGACTTTGAGGGCCGAGCACTAGTAATTCACCTCCGGATGACGGGGAAGCTCCTGCCCCAAGAGGAGGAGCACACCAGGCTCATCCTCAACTTTTCCGAAGGCAAGCGGCTGGTCCTCGACGACCCGCGACGGTTCGCCACGCTCGCTTGTGTTAGAGCCGATGAACTCGAGGGGTTCGAGCCGCTCCGGAGGCTCGGGCTCGAGCCGTTCACCCCGGGCTACACCTTCGAGAATTTCCGGAAGATCCTGGAGACAAACCGAGAGATCAAGCCCCTCCTGCTCGACCAGGCGAAGCTCGCCGGCTTGGGGAACATCTATGCTAATGAGGTCCTCTTCCGGGCCGGGATCCATCCCCTGCGGCGGGCGAATTCCCTCTCCCCCGAGGAGGCCCAGCGCCTATTTGAAGCGATCCCCGAACTCCTGGAGGAGGCGATCGCCCTCCAAGGGACGACGATCTCTGACTATCGGACAGCCACGGGCGAGAGCGGGAGCTTCCAGCTCTTCTTGAAAGTCTACGGCCGGGCGGGGGAGCCCTGCCCTCGTTGCGGGACCCCAATCGAGCAGCTCAGCCAGGGCGGGAGGAGCAGCTACTTCTGCCCGAAGTGCCAGGCTTAAGCTTCCTTGTAGCGGCTCAGAATTTGGGCTCCAGACCGGCCTGCTTGCACAACTCGTTTGCTGTAATTCGGTCCAATTCCCTCTTCCTTTTGATCGGCACAACCCTGATGCCATCAGTATAGATCGAATGCTTCCGCCCCTCGCGCAGCAGGTAGAAGCCGTTCTCCTCAAGATAGCTGATTAGATCCCGACGCTTGATCGACACTTCATATCTCTACAGTGATCTGCTCCAGCAGGCCCCCGCCCTGGGGGATCTCCTTCCCGAGTCGGTGATATGCCTCGATCATCTCTCGAAGTGCATCGCGCAAGGAGCGACGGCATTCCTCTAATGTGTCTCCTTCAGTGATGACCTCGGGCCACTCCACTAGCTGGCCCATGTAGCCTGAATCGATCTTGATATACCTAGCAGTGTAATGACCCAGTCCGCTTGAGGGAGATACTCGCCCAGCCTTCCTCACCATGGAGACCTCCTCCAGTGAGAGATTCTAGCATCCAATTCTGCCAGGGTCTAGGGCTTGCACCGCTGGAGCATAGCTCTATGGCAGCTTGATTAAATAGCGGGATGGGGAT
>JAPWVC010000066.1 GCA_028275195.1 Candidatus Acetothermia bacterium | reverse complement strand
ATGGGGATAGAATCCAGCGAAGGTCGGATATCGAGGGAGGTGCGCTCGCGGTGCTAGAGGTCCCGGACCTGCGGCAAGAGGTGCTGGAGCTGCTCCTCCAGATCCCTAAGGGAAAGGTCACGACCTACCATGCCCTGGCCGTAGCCTTAGGGGATGAGCTCGCGGCCCGTGCGGTAGGGCAGATTCTAGCCCAGAACGACCAGCCTGAGCGATACCCTTGCTACAAGGTCGTCCACTCCAGCGGAGAGATAGGGGCCTATTCCGCCCCCGGGGGGTCGGCAGCCAAGGCCGCCAAGCTCCGGGCTGAGGGGGTCCCGGTCCAGGATGGCCGGGTCGTGGACCTACGCAAGTATCTCTTCACAGACTTCAAGAGCTCTCGACCGCTCCAGCGGCTCCGCCAGCTCCAGGAAGAGCTGAGCGGGGCGATCTCGCTCGAGCCTCTCCCGAAGGAGCCGAGGACCGTCGCCGGGGTCGATGTGGCCTACAGCTACAGCCAGGGCCGAGGAGAGCAGGCCGTGGCGGGCTATGCCCTCCTCGAGCTTGCGGGGCAACCGATCGGTCAGGAGACGCTCGAACGGGAGGTCGCCTTCCCTTACATCCCGACCTATCTTGCCTTCCGGGAGCTGCCGCTCCTCCTGGAATTGTTAGAGAGAGTCCGTGGCTCGGGCAGGCTCGCTGATGTGGTGATGGTCGACGGGAATGGGATCTTGCATCCTCGGCATGCCGGGATCGCCTCCCACCTCGGGGTCTTGCTGGGGACCCCCACGATCGGGATCACCAAGTCCCTCCTCTGCGGCCAGGTTGACCTTCAGGGGATGAAGGTCAAGGAAGTCAGGTATGTCCTCCTGGGCGGGGAGCGGGTGGGAGCGGCGATAAGATTGAGTGAGCGGGCCCAGCCGATCTTCGTCTCCCCGGGGAGCGGGATCGACCTTGAGGGGGCGGTCGAGCTGACACTGGCCCTCGCCTCCTCTCATCGGCTCCCCGAGCCGATCCGCCTGGCCCATGAGCTCTGCTCCGCGGCGGCCCGGGCTCCAGCTCGGGCCGAGGCCGGGAAGGGGAGGAAGACCGGCCAAATGGAGCTCGGACTGTGAATGAAGGAGGGGACGATGGATCGCGAAGCGGCAATGAGGCTCCTGCGCGAGTATACAAAGAACGAGAACTTGGTGAAGCATGCCCTGGCGGTCGAGGCGGCGATGCAGGCCTATGCCCGGCGGTTCGGCGAGGACGAGGAGCTCTGGGGCATCGCCGGCCTGCTCCACGACTTCGACTATGAGCGCTATCCTGAGGAGCACCCCATGAAGGGGGCCCAGATCCTGGAGGAGCTCGGCTATCCCCCAGAGCTGATCCATGCCGTGCGGGCCCACGCCGACTTCACCGGGGTCAAGCGGGAGAGCTTGCTCGATAAGGCTCTCTTCGCCGTCGATGAGCTCACCGGGCTCCTCGTGGCCGCGGCCTTGGTCCAGCCGAATAGGACCCTGGCCGAGGTGAAGGTCAGCTCAGTCCGGAAGAAGATGAAGGACAAGTCCTTCGCCCGGGGGGTGAACCGCGAGGACCTCGTCCGGGGCGCGGCGGAGCTCGGGGTGGACCTCGACGAGCATATCGGGTTCGTCCTGGCGGCGATGCAGGGGATCGCTCCCCAGCTCGGGCTGTGAAGCAGGTCTACCTTTTCACCGGCGACGACTTCTTGCGCGAGCGGGCGATCCAGCGGAAGATCGCCGAGCTCAAGGAGGCGGGCCTCGGGGGGTCAGCCAAGCTCGATGAGGTCCATCTCGACGGGGAGGGGCTCACGAATGAGAGGCTCCTGGAGGTGCTCTTCACCCCCTCGCTCTTTGCCTCAGGGAAGTTAGTCCTGATCCGCCGGGCTGAGAAGCTCCCCGAGGGGGCTGGACTGGTCAGGCTCCTCGAGAGAGGGCTCCCTGAGGGCTTCTTCCTCTTGCTCAGCGCGGAGAGGCTCGAGCCGGGGAGTAAGCTCTTGGCTCTGATCGCGGAGCAGGGCGAGGTCGAGGACTTCCCTAAACCCGATCGGCGCAGCCTGCCCAAGCTAGTGAAGGAGCTCCTCCAAGAGCAGGGGGTTGAGCTGACAGGAGAGGCCTTCCGTTACCTTCTCGAGGCGCTCGAGCCGGAGCCCTACCGCTTAGCAAATGAGATCGAGAAGCTCGCCCTCTACCCCCACCGTGGCCCCTTGGGGCCGGAGGATTTGAAAGGGCTGATCTTCGGGGCCCGCGGGGCGGGGATCTTCCCCTTCCTCGAGGAACTAGGCTCGCGCCGGCCCCAGGCCTTAGCGAGCCTCCGGCAGCTCCTCATGGAGGGCGAGGAGCCGAACCGGGTCTTCTTCATGATCGCCGGGGAAGTCCGGGCCCTCCTGGCCGTGAAAGCCCTGGCTAGCGAGGGCCGCACCCTCCAGGAGATCGCGGCCGAGACGGGCCAATACCCCTGGCTGGTCAAGCGCCGCTTAGCCCAGGCGCAGAACTTCTCCGAGGCTGAGCTGATCGAGCTAATCTACCTCTTGCATCGCGAAGATGCCCTTATCAAGCGGGGCGAGGCCGAGCCGGAGGAGGCACTCTATAGGATAGTGTTTGCTATCACCAGCAAGAGAAAGGGCGAAGCCCCGGCCGGACGGGAGAGAGGAGAGTGATGTCAGGGCCGAGGAAGGTGCTCATCCTAGCCGCCATCGGCTTAGCGATCGGGGTCGGAGTGGGCCTCGACTTTTGGGTCGGTTCGCGGCGGGAGCCGTCTCCGGAGCCGGGGAAGGCCCCAGTCCCCCTCAAGGTTAAGCTTTATTATTACAATGAAGCGAAGGACAAGGAGCTGACGGGGGCCATCTCCTGCAGCCCTGAGGCGGTCTTGCCGGTCGAGCGGGAGATCCCTCCCACGAAGACGCCGATCCAGGATACGATCAGGCTGCTCCTCAAGGGCGAGCTGACAAAGGAGGAGCGGGCCGCGGGCTTCTCCACGGAGTTCCCGCACCCGGAGTTCAAGCTCCTCGGGGCCAGCCTGAAGGATGGGGTCCTGACGCTCAAGTTCGCCGACCCTAGGGGCTTCTCAAGCGGTGGGGCCTGTCGGACGAGCCTTTTGGCAGCCCAGATCATCAAGACGGCCGAGCAATTCCCTGGGGTCAGGGCTGTCCGCTTCGAGCCGGAGACGCTGTTTCAGCCCTAGGGAATCCAGCTAGCTTGTAGAGCCTCGAGCCTTTCGCGGGAGATGATCAAGGTCAAGCGGTAGGCCCGGGGATCGAGAGGCCCTGTGCTCTTGGGATAGGGCTTGAGGTCGAGGTAGCGCAAGAGATACCCCGCGAATCCGACCTCCCGGGGCTCGACCGTCGAGTTGAGCACGGCCGTGCTCCGAACCCCTCCGACGATTAACAGCTCGAGCTCGACCTTGGCGTTCCCGGCCCAGACGCAGACGACATCGACCGGACAGCGGGAGTCCTCCAGGACCCTCGTGAAGGTCACCCGCAGCTCCTCGAGCTGGGCCGTCTGGCCGACCCGCAGGGTGAAGGGCTCATCGAGCTCGGCCCGCAGCGGCCACCAGCCGAGCTCGAGCAGGGCCTCGCACCCCTCTAGGGTAAGGAGGCATACCCCAACTAAGAGGAGCCCGCTAATCAGGGGACATCGGCGCATCATGCTCTAATGATTACCGCTCGGCCTCTGGTCGTCAAGTGATCCCTCCCCTTTGCCGAATGTGAGGGGAGCTGCTATCCTACGGCGATGGACTGCCGACTCCTGGCCATGAGGCTCGGGCTTGGGCTGGTCCTCCTCAGTTTAGCCTTAGCCCTCCTCCCCCCCGACGGGGGCCATTCCGGGCCGGAGCCACCGCCTCCTAAGCTCCCTATCCCCCATAATCCCAAGATCGAGACGGCCCTCATAGTAACGGCAATGGTAAGCCATGGGCTGGCCACGGCCGAGACCAGGGATGGCCGAATAGAGGCTATCCTAGAGCTTACAGGCTCGGTGAGCTCCGCCGACCCAGTCCTAGCCAAGCTCGCTGCCCTCGGCGTGGCCATCGAGGCCCATTCGACCGGCCTCATCCGTGCGCTCCTCCCCCTGGCCAAATTGGAAGAGGTGGCCCAGCTCCCGGAGGTGGCCTTCATCCGGCGAGCCTATCGTCCGATCCCGCTCCAAATCCGGGTTCAAGATCAAGGGCAAGGGCAGGAGAGCCTCGGCCCGATCGGGGCGGTCCTCTTCCATGCCCACAAGTTCAAGGGCCAGGGCGTCAGAATAGCGGTGATCGATGTCGGATTCGGCGGCCTCTCTTGGGCCATCGCCCAAGGGGTCCTCCCCCAAGAGATCATCGCCGATGCCACCGACTACACTGGCGAGGGGCTCGAAGTCGGGACGAACCACGGGACAGCGGTCGCGGAGCTAGCCCACAGCGTGGCTCCCGAGGCGCTCCTCTACTTGAAGAAGATCGGCGATGAAGTCGGCTTGGCCAACGCTATCGATGACTCCCTACGCCAAGGGGTGAAGATTATCGTCCACTCCGTCGGGTGGTTCAACACCAACTTCTCTGACGGGAAGGGGATCGTAGCCGAGCTCGCCGACCGGGCCAGCCGGCTCGGGATCCTATGGGTCAATGCCGCGGGGAACCATGCCCAGCAGCACTGGACCGGACCGTTCCGCGACGCCGACGGCGACGGCTGGGTCGAGTTCCAGGGCTCTCAAGAGGAGCTAAAGGTCCAGGCCGGCTTCGGCGAGCTCCAGCTCTTCCTGACCTGGGACGATTGGCCCCGGACCTGCCAGGACTATGACCTCTTCCTCTACGATCCCCAGGGGAATCTAGTGGCCTCCTCGCAGAACTATCAGACCTGCACTGAGCCGCCGACGGAGGAGATCAATTATCTCGCCCTCGAGCCGCAGTTCGGCGCTTACTATGTCCGGGTCCTGGCCCGGAACCGGCTCAGGCCCGTGGCCCTAAAGCTCTTCGCCAATGCCCGGCTCGAGCCGGCGGTCCCACAGGGGAGCCTCCCCGCACCGGCCGATGCGAGGGGTGTCCTGGCCGTAGGGGCGATCCCCATCGAGCGGTGGGAGAGCGGCCCGGTCGCGCCTTACAGCTCCCAAGGGCCGACGAGCGATGGCCGGATCAAGCCCGAGCTCGTGGCCCCCGACAATGTCCGGACAGCCACCGAGGTCGGCTTCCTCCACCGCTTCTCCGGGACCTCCGCCGCTGCTCCTCAAGTGGCCGGCGCGGCCGCGCTCCTCCTCTCTCAGCATCCTGAGTGGACCGCTCCACAAGTTTGGGAGGCCTTGGAAGCCAATGCCATCGATATAGGCCCGCCGGGGAAGGACAACATTTACGGCGCCGGGCGGCTTAACCTGAGCCTCGGCCGGCCCCGGGCGATCCGCGAGATCGCGAGTCTCATCCGGCCGGGGGACCAGGCCATCCAGGGCGATTCGCTCCTCGTGACCGTGAGGCTGGTGATGCCCCCGTCGCACTTTGGTGGCCTAGTCTTCCAAGAGCGGCTCCCGCCGGGCTTCCGGCTGGTCCCGCTGGAGAATGCCGGGGCGGAGTTCGACCCGGAGCAGCTTACTTGGACCTGGCCGATCGTCGACCCCGGCTCGGGCCGGACCATCAGCTATAAGCTCATCATCCCGCCTGGCCCCGGGGGCCTATCGATTGGGTGGACAGATTAATGGCGAACCGGTCGAGGGCGAGGCTGAACTCCGTGTGATCCCGCCATTGACCATCATCGAGGCCGTGGCCCATTGGGATGCGGAAGCGGGCCTGATCGATCTCGGGCTGGACGAGGCGCGAGCTGCGCGGATCAGCAAGGCCCAATTGGAACAGGCCATCGCCTGGTGGCTCACTGGCTCCGAGGTCCCTGCCACCGGGGGGAAGGCCATCGGCTCGGACGAGATTGAGAGGTTAGTCGCCTATCATCTCGCTGGAACCCCGGTCGAGCAGCTCCTGCCCGCGCTTTCTGCCTGGGAGGCCGCCCGAGCGGAGAGGTCGATCACCACCGGCGCTGAGGGAGCACTGGTAGTAACGATCGAGATCGAGGCCCTCACTCGGATTTACGGCCTCCGACTGAGTGAGAGCTGGTCCCAAGGCGGGGAAATCGAGCCACTGGATAGCGGCGAGGCCGTCTTCAAAGGAGGCGCGCCTCACGGGGAGTGGCTCTGGCCCAGGGCCATCGAGCCGGGCGAGCGGCTCAGCCTCCGCTATCGCCTCCGCCCGCTCGGCGGGGCAGGGGCAAAAGCAAGGGCAGTGGTCCGGGGCCTCATCAGCAGCGCCCTCCCACGGTTCAGCTATTCCATCAGCGGGGCGGAGCAAGCGGAGCTCTTGGCCTCGCCGCTCGAGCTCCGCGGGGTAAGGCTCATTCCGAGGGGGAAGGCCCTCGAGCTCCGGGTCTTGGGCCGGGGGATCATGGCCTTCGTTCTCCAGGTCTATGACCTTTCCGGGCGGAGGGTCTACGCGAGCGATTGGGTCTACAATGGCTCTATAACGATAGGCGGGGATGAGGCAAGGTGGGCTAACGGCGTCTACCTCTATCTTCTGAAAGCCCGCGGGGCCGATGGCCAGGAAGTCCAGAAGCTGGGGAAGCTGGTCCTCCTCCGGTGATCTAGATGAGTCTAGCCTGAATGAGGGGCGCCGGCGGGGGCGGCTCCTCCCCAATGGAGAAGGCCCGCTCGACCCTCGTTCGTGCCTGGGCCAGCCTCTCTGGAGAGTTGTAATGGATCAATGCGAGCGGCTCGCCCTCATCCACGCGCTCGCCGGCCTTCTTCAAGAGCTCGATCCCCACGGCATGATCCAGGGCTTCGCCCTTGAAGCTCCGCCCCGCGCCGAGGAGATGGGCCGCCTCGCCGATCGCCAAAGCATCTAGCTCCACGATGTAACCCGGATGAGCAGCCTTGATCTCAAGACGATATTCCGCCTGGGGCAGGAGTCGAGGGTCTTCCAAGGCTCGAGGGTCCCCGCCCTGGCGAGCGACCATCTCTTGGAACTTCGCCAGCGCCGAGCCGTCATGGAGCCTCCTCAGGAGCCGGGCCTTGGCTTCCCCTCTTGTCCCGGCCTCCCCAGCCATTAGGAGCAATTCCGCTCCGAGCTCGAGGGTGAGCTCCTCTAGATCGGCCGGCCCCTCGCCTCGGAGCGCTGCCAGGGCCTCTTTCACCTCCAGGGCATTCCCCACGGCCCTCCCCAGAGGCTGGTC
>JAPWVC010000090.1 GCA_028275195.1 Candidatus Acetothermia bacterium | reverse complement strand
TGCCACTCGATGAACTTCTGCGTCGTAGCCATCAGGACCCGCGCGCCCTCCTCCGCGGTCTCATAGCCATGGGGCTTGGTCGCCAGGAAGTGGTAGCTGTCCCCGGGGCCGAGGGGATACCTCTCCTCCTCGATCTTGAGGACTAAGTGCCCTTCCAGGACATAGCCGAACTCCTCTCCCTCGTGCGGGGCGAGGGGATGGGAGTAGTTCGGCGGGAACTCGTTGATCAGGACCTCGATGACCCTCTCGGGGAAGGCCCCACTCAGATAGCGGTAGGAGACGGCAGAGTTGGAGATCCGGATCTGCAACTGCTCATCGGCCTTGGTGACCGTCGAGGGGGTGCGGCTCCCCTCAGCCAGGACGCGAGTGACTGGGATCTCCAAGGCCTTACAGATGGAGTAAAGGGAGACGATCGAGGGGGAGGAGATCCCCCGCTCCACCTGGGAGATGAAGCTGACAGATAGGCCGGTCCGGGCCGCGAGCTCCTCCAGCGTCAGGCCCTTCTGCTGCCGGGCCGCCCGTAAGCGCTCCCCGATCTCCTTCACTGCAAATTTACAGCATAGCAGAAATCATTGCACCAGTCAAGAGGGCGGGAGGCTTGCGCCCCTCCCCGCTTATTCATATACTGAGAGCGAGGCTGTCAAGAGGCCGATGACGAGGCTCGTCATTCAGGGGCTGGAGCTCCGCGGGCGGCATGGCGTGAGCGCGGAGGAGCGGGCGCGGGCTCAGCCCTTCGCCATCGATCTCGAATTGGAGCTAGAGGGAGAGTTTGGCTCCACGGACGAGCTGGAAGCGACGGTGGATTATACCAAGGTGATCGAGAGGGTTAAGGAGATTAATGAGAGGAGTTTTAAGCTCATCGAGGCCTTCGCTTCTGCCGTGGCCGAGGCGATCTTGGCAGGCTTCCCCAAGGTCGGGCGGGTGACCGTGCGGGTGAGGAAGCTCCATCCTCCGCTTCCGCCGCGGACGCGCGTCGGCTGGCTCGGGGCTGAGGTGGTGGTAGAGCGGCGATGAGGGCCTACATCGGGCTCGGCTCCAATGTGGGGGAACGGGAGGAGAACCTCGTGCGGGCGATCTCTCTTCTCGATTCCTCCCCGGGGATCAGGGTCCTGCGGCGGGCCTCGCTCTACGAGACCGAGCCGGTGGGAGTAGAGGCCCAACCCTGGTTCTTCAACACCGTCGTTGAGGTCGAGGCCGAGCTAGCCCCTGGGGAGCTCCTCCGCCGATTGAAGGAGATCGAGAAGGCCCTGGGCCGGGAGGACCGCGGCCGCTGGGGGCCGCGGGAGATCGACCTCGACCTCCTCCTCTACGGCGACTTAGTCATGGAGGAGGACGGCCTGGTCCTTCCCCATCCGGAGCTCCACCGCCGGCGGTTCGTCCTTGAGCCGCTCTGCGAGCTCGCGCCGGAGCTGATCCATCCCCGCCTGGGGCGGCCGCTGCGCGAGCTATTGGCGGGCCTCGATGAGCGGAAGAAGGTGATCCGTTTGGGTTGGAGAAGGTCATCTTGATCAATGCCGCCGGCCAGGAGACGAGGGTGGCGCTCCTGGAAGATGGGCGGCTGATGGAGATCTACTATGAGGGCCCGAGCCATGAGCGGATCGTGGGGAACATTTACCTCGGGATCGTCAAGGACATCTTGAGCGGGCTCGGCTCGGCCTTCGTCGATGTCGGGCTGGAGCAGAACCTCTTCCTCTCCCAGAAGGAGCTGAACGATGCTCTCCTCCAGAGCCAGGGCTATCGCCGGCACGAGGAGGCCCCGATCCAGCGGGTCCTCCGCCCCGGGCAGAAGCTGATCGTTCAAGTCAAGCGGGAGGGAATCGGGGGGAAGAACCCCCAGGGGACGACCAGGATCGCCCTCCCCGGGCGGTTCTGGGTCTTCCTCCCCAAGGACAGCCGGCTGGGGGTCTCCCGGCGGATCGAGGAGCGGCGGGAGATCCGCCGCCTCAAGCGGATCGCTCAAGAGCTGAAGCGCCCCTCAGAGGGGCTGATCGCCCGGACCGCCTCGCGAGGGGCTGAGCGGCGGGACCTCGAGCGGGACTTCAACTTCTTGCTCGGGACCTGGAAGGGGATCGAAGAGGAGGCCGAGCGCTCCTCCCGCCCCAAGCTCCTCTATGAGGGGCCAGGCCTGGTGAAGCGGATCATCCGCGACCGGCTCCTCGAGGATGTCTCACGAGTGATCGTCGACTCCGAGCCGGTCTACCAGGAGATCTTGGGCTACCTCGACTACATGTGGATGGGGGAATATAAGGATGTGATCGAACTCTACCACGATGGCCTCCCGCTCTTCGAGCAATGGGATGTCGAGCGCCAGCTCCGCGAGAGCCTCCAGAGCGAGGTGAAGCTCGAGGGCGGTGGGACCTTGGTGATCGCGGAGACCGAGGCCCTCACGGCCATCGATGTCAACACCCGCGGGGATGTCCACCACCGGAATCAGGAGGCCGCGATCTTCAATACCAACCTCGAGGCGGCAGTGGAGATCCCCCGCCAGCTCCGCCTCCGGAAGATCAGCGGGATCATCATCGTCGACTTCATCGACATGAAGAGCCGGGAAGCTATGGAGAAGGTGATCGAACGGCTCCGGCAGGAGCTGAAGAAGGACCCGGTCCCGACCGACTTTATAGACATCACCGGGCTCGGGCTGGTGGAGATCACTCGCAAGAGGGAGGAGAAGAGCCTGGCCGCGGCCCTGGAGGAGGAAGAGGAAGGCTAGCTTAAGGGGAGGACCCCGCGGACCACATCCTCCACCCGCTCCAGGGCGAACCCTCGCCGTCTGAGCATCTCGATGATCACCACATTGTCGGGGAGCATCTCCGCTATGATCCGCTTGAGCCCCCGCGCCCTCGCGATCTCGAGGCAGTAGTCCGTGAGGAGGGTTCCCGCCCCTCGCCCCTGCCAGGGGTCCCCGACCACGACCGCTAGCTCGGCTTCCTCCAGGTCAGGCCCGCTCGTCAGCCGTCCTACCCCGATGAGCCGTCGCCGGCCGGCCTCCTCCAGCTCAGCTACAATTGCCACCTCCCGCTCATAGTCGATGAAGCAGTAGCGAGTGGCGAACTCGTGGGTGATCTCCCCGATCTGGGAGAAGAAGCGGAACCGGATCGTCGCCTGAGAGAAGGTCGAGAGCATCTCGTGCCAGAGGGGCTCATCCTCGGGCTTGATCGGCCTCAAGATTAGGGGAGTCCCGTCCTTCAGCCTCGCCTGGCGGACCAACTCCTCGGGGTAGGGGCGGATGGCAAGATGGCTGTAGGGCTTTACCCCTTGGGTCAGAGCGGCCTTATCGACCACCACCCGGGCATCGAGGGCCCAGGCCCCCTCCGGCCCGATGAGCAGCGGGTTGATGTCCATCTCCTTGATCTCGGGGTAGTCCACCACGAGGTAGGAGAAGCGGATGAGGATCTCCTTCAAGAGGTCGAGGTCCACCGCCGGGCGGCCGCGGAAGCCCTTGAGGACCTTATACCCCTTGATCGACTCGATCAGGCGCTGGGCCAGCCGCTCATTGAGCGGGGGGAGGCCCACCGCCCGGTCTTGGAAGACCTCGGCGGCGATCCCGCCCATCCCGAAGAGGATCACTGCCCCGAAGGTCGGGTCCTTCTTCGCCCCCAGGATCACCTCGTAGGCGTTCTCGGCCTTGATCATCTTCTGGACGGTCACCCCCTCGATCTGGGCCAAGGGCTCGGCCTGCCTTGCCCGGTCCACAATCTCTTGGAAGCCGCGGCGGACAGCCTCGGGTGAGTGGAGGTCGAGCAACACCCCTCCGACATCGCTCTTATGGCTGATCTGGGGCGAGAGGAGTTTCAGCACCACGGGATAGCCGATCCGCTCGGCAAGCGCCACCGCCTCCTCCGGGCTCCGGGCGGGGTAGGGCTTGGCCACGGGGATCCCGTAGGTCTCGAGGAGGGACTTGGAGACCGGCTCCGAGAGGAGCTCTTGCCCCTCCATCATGATCATGTCGAAGATCTCCTTGACCCGTCGCCGGTCGAGCTGGAAATCCACCCGGATGTCCTTCGGGGTCTCGTAGAGGAGCTCGAGGTTGTGAGTGTAGGAATACATGTAGGAGAAGGTCTTGGCCGCCTGCTCCGGGGTGGAATAGGTCGGGACTCCCATCCGGTTGAGGAGCTCGATCCCCTCCTCCACGCTCTCTCCGCCCATCCAAGCCGCTAGGACCGGCTTGGGCGCTTCCTTCGAGACATGAATGACCTGCCGCGCCACGCCCGTCGGGTCGGTCATCGCCTGAGGGGTGAGGATCACCAAGACGCCGTCGACCCCCTTATCCTTGAGGACGATCTCCAGGGCCCGGGCGTAGCGCTCAGGGGAGGCATCCCCGAGGATGTCGATGGGGTTCCCATGGCTCCAGTAGGGGGGCAAAGCCCTGTCCAATTCCTCTAGTGTCTCCGGGGCGAGTGGGGCTAGCTTCCCGCCGTATTTGAGGAGCGCGTCCGTGGCCATCACCCCCGGCCCGCCGGCATTGGTGATGATCGCCAGGTTCGGGCCCTTCGGGTTCCGCTGCTTGGCGAGGATCTCGGCGCAATTGAAGAGGTCCGCGATCTCCTCGACCCGGACGATCCCCGCCCGCTGGAAGGCCGCGTCGTAGATGATATCTTCACCGGCGAGCGCGCCGGTATGGGAGGCCGCGGCCTGGGCCGCCTCGGGCGATCTCCCGGACTTGACGACCACGATCGGCTTGGTCCGAGCGAAGGCCCGGGCCGCGCTCATGAACTTCCTGGCATTGGTGAGGCTCTCGATGTAGAGGATGATGCTCCTCGTCCTTGGGTCCGCGCCGAAGTAGTCGATCAAGTCCCCGAAGTCGACATCGAGCATATCCCCGATCGAGACGAAGTGGCTGAAGCCGACTCCCTCGCGGAGGGACCAATCGAGGATCGCCGTGCAAAGGGCCCCGGACTGGGAGATGAGGGCGATATTCCCCGGCTGGGGCATGGAGGCGGCGAAGGAGGCGTTCAACCGGATCTGGGGGACGATCACTCCCAGGCAGTTCGGCCCGATGATCCGGACCCCGTAGGGCCTGGCCCGCTTGAGGATCTCCTCCTCGAGCCGGCGGCCCTCCTCCCCGATCTCCTTGAACCCCGCGGAGATGATGATCACTCCCAGGACCCCGGCCTGGCCGCACTCCTCGACTAGGTCCGGGACGGTCCGGGCCGGAGTGGCGATGATCGCGAGATCAACTTGCTTGGGGATGGCCTTCAGCGAGGGGTAGGCCGCGATCCCCATCACGCTCTCCCGCTTGAGGTTCACCGGGTAGACGACCCCGGAGAAGCCCGAGCCGATGAGGTTCTTCAGGATCGTATAGCCGACGCTCCCGGGATCAT
>JAPWVC010000121.1 GCA_028275195.1 Candidatus Acetothermia bacterium | reverse complement strand
GCGGTCCATATAGGCCTTGGCCTTCCGGCCCAGCTCGGTCCCAAGCTCGACCTCTTCGCGGAGGATCTCCCCCGTGGAGATGTGCTCGAGGCCCAACCTCTCCGCCAGGAGGGCAGCCTGAGTCCCCTTCCCCGCACCCGGGGGGCCGAGGAGGACGAGCCCTTGGGCCTTATTCTTTTTCATAGCTTCCTTCCCAGGAGCGCCCCCTTCTTGATCAAGCTCTCATACTGCCGCTCGACCATGTGGGCCTCGATCTGCTTCATCATGTCCACCCCGACCCCGACGACGATTAGGAGCGAGGTCCCGCCGATCCAAATCCCACTGATCCCGCTCGCACCGATGATCAAATAGGGCAAGATGGCGATGGCGGTGAGGAAGAGTGCCCCGATCAAGAGGACCCGGTTGATGACCCTGCTGATGTAGTCCGAGGTATACCGCCCTGGGCGGATCCCGGGGATGAAGCCGCCCCACTTCCTCAGGTTCTCCGAGACATCGCGGGGATCGAAGACGATCGCGCTGTAGAAGTATGTAAAGAAGATGATCAAGATCGCGTAGGCCGCGAGATAGGCGGGAGTCCCCTCCCCCACATAATTGCGGAGCCACTGGAGGTTGGGGATGAAGTTGATCACCGTGAGGGGGAGGGCCAGCAAGGCCGCGGCGAAGATGATCGGGATGACCCCGCCCTGGTTGACCGCGATCGGGAGGTAGGTGGATTGGCCGCCGTAGACCCGGCCCTGGACGATCCGCTTGGCATACTGGACCTCGACCCTCCTCGCCCCGAGCTGGACGAGGACGATCCCCGCGGTCACCCCGATGAAGACGATGATCAAGGCTAGAGCCCAGAACGGGCTGGTCGAGCCGGTCGAGATCTGGAGGTAAGTGTTCCGGACATAGGCTGGGAAGCGGGAGATGATCCCGAGCATGATGATCATGGAGATCCCGTTCCCGATCCCGTTCTCGGTGATCCTCTCCCCGAGCCACATCAGGAAGATCGTTCCCGCGACCATCGCGATCAGCGAGGTGAAATAGAAGGGGATGATCGGCTGGCCCGGCTTGAGGAGTCCCTGATTGACGATGACGACGCTATAGCCAAGAGCTTGGATGATAGCCAAGAGGACCGTGGCGTAGCGGGTCCATTTTGTGATCAACTTCCGCCCCTCTTCCCCCTGCTGCTGGAGCTCCTTCAGGCGGGGGATGATCGGGACGAGCAGGCTGAAGATGATCGAGGCATTGATGTAGGGGACGACCCCGAGGGCGAAGAGGGAGAAGTTCTCCAAGGCCCCGCCACTGAACATGTTGAGGAACCCGAAGATCCCTCCCCCGAAGCCCTGGAAGAAGCTGGAGAAGGCCTCGAGGTCCACCCCCGGGACGGGGATCCAGGCCCCGATCCGGAAGACGATGATCGCCCCCAAGGTGAAGAGGGCCCGCTTCTTGACCTCGGGGATGCTGAAGGCCTGAACGGTGCTCCGCCACATGCTGACTCTCTGGGCCATAGCTAATCTACTCCGTCACTCCTCTCTTATCCTTGTCCTTCTTATTAGCGCTCGGCTCCAGCTCGATCGCCTGGCCCCCGGCCGCCTCGATCGCCGCCTTGGCCGACTTGGAGAAGCGGTGAGCCCGAACGACCAGTGGCTTGGTGAGCCTCCCCCGGCCGAGGATCTTGACCTCCTTCTTCCCCTTGACTAGCCCGCGCTCCTTGAGGACCGCTGGGGTCACCTCCGCTCCGGACTCGAAGGCCCTCTCGAGGACATCGAGGTTAACCCAGTCGTAGCTCTTCCGGTTAGGGTTGCGGAAGCCGCGCTTGGGGAGCCTCTTCCAGAGGGGGGTTTGGCCACCCTCGAACCCCGGGACCATCCGGACCCCGGTCCGGGCCTTCTGGCCCTTCGTCCCCCTGCCGGACTGGTTCCCGTGGCCGCTGGCGTTCCCCCGCCCGACCCGCTTCCTCGGGCGCTTCGCCCCCGGCGCGGGCCGCAACTCCTCGAGCTTCATCCCAGGATCTCCTCCACCTTCTTGTCCCGCAGGCGCGCGACCTCCTCGGGTGTCCGGAGCTGCTGGAGGGCCACGATGGTCGCTCGGGCGAGCGTGAGTGGATTGGTTGAGCCGAACGATTTCGTGAGGATGTCCTTGATCCCGGCGAGGCGGCAGATCGTCCCGACCGTCGTCCCGGCGATGATCCCTGTCCCCTTATAGGCCGGCTTGAGGAGGACTCGGGCGGCCTTGAACTTCCCCTCGACCTCATGAGGGATCGTCCGCCCCTCGACCAAAGGGACGGTGATCATGTTCCGTTGGGCATCACGGATCCCCTGCTGGACCGCCTGGGGGATCTCACGGGTGTTCCCTTTCCCGACTCCCACCCTCCCGGCCCCGTCCCCGACGACGACCGTGGCCCGGAAGGAGAGGTTCTTCCCCCCTTTAGTCACCTTAGCCACGCGGCGGATGTCGATGACCTCGCTCTGGAGCTCGACAGAAGTCTCTAGCATCAGCATCAGAACTGGAGCCCTCCTTCCCTTGCGGCCTCGGCGAGGGCCTTAACCCGCCCGTGGTAGGGATAGCCGCTCCGGTCGAAGACTACCCGCGTGATCCCACGCTCGAGCGCCCGCGCGGCGAGGAGCTTCCCCACCTCCCTGGCCGAGGCGATATTGCACCTAGAGCTAGAACTACTGTTGAACTGGGGGTCGAGAGTCGAGGCCGCGACGAGCGTCCGCCCCGTGGTATCGTCGATCAATTGGGCATAGATGTGGCGGAGGCTCTTGTAAACACAGAGCCGCGGGCGCTCCGCCGTCCCGGAGATCTTCTTCCGGATCCGGCGGTGCCTTCGCTTGCGGGCCTCCTCCCTAGTTAAGCGCGTCATCCCAGTTTAGGCCAGCTAGGCCGCGGCCTTCCTCCCGAGCTTCCCTTCCTTCCGGATGATCTGCTCGTCCTTATACCTGATCCCTGTCCCTTGATAGGGCTCGGGCTTGCGGAAGGAGCGGATCTCGGCCGCGACTTGCCCTACCAATTGCTTGTCAGGGCTGCGAAGGACGATCTGGTCCGGAGCGGGGAGGGAGACCTCCACCCCCTGGGGGACCTCATACCTGACTGGATGGGAGAAGCCGATCTCCAGCTCTAAGGTCCGCCCCGAGAGCTTCGCCCGGTAGCCGAGCCCCTTGAGGATCAGCGTCTTGGTGTAGGGCTCGCTCACCCCTTGGACCATGTTGGCGATCAGCGCGCGGTAGAGGCCGTGGCGGGCGCG
>JAPWVC010000065.1 GCA_028275195.1 Candidatus Acetothermia bacterium | reverse complement strand
AGCCGCCGCGGACCTTAGGGATCTCGTCCTTCCCGAGGTAGATTCGGCGAGAGGGCTTGCTCACCCGCTCGAGCCCGGTGATCACCCGCTCCTTCCCTCGCTTCCCCTTATACTTGAGGAAGATGGTCATCGTCCGCTTGGCCCCGTCCTCCTCGACCTTGTAGCCGGTGATATAGCCCTCCTCTTCGAGGACCCGGGCGATCTCCTCCTTGAGGCGGGAGGCGGGGAGGCGGACTTCCGGGAGGAAGCGCTCATTGGCGTTCCTGATCCTCGTGAGCATGTCCGCTATCGGGTCCATTCCTACCAACTCGCTTTCTTCACCCCGGGGATCATCCCCCGATGGGCCAGCTCGCGGAAGCAGAGCCGACAGACCCCAAAGTCACGGATATAGCCCCCCGGCCGGCCGCAGATCCGGCAGCGGTTGTGCTTCCGGACCGGGAACTTCGGCTCCCTCTGGGACTTGATGATTAACGCCTTCTTCGCCATCGCTAATCCTTGAACGGCAGCCCGAGCTCCTTCAAGAGATAATACCCTTCCCGATCGGTCTTGGCGGTCGTGACGATCGTGATGTCCATCCCCTGGACCTTCTCGATCTCGTCATACTTGATCTCGGGGAAGACCAATTGCTCATCGAGGCCGAGGCTGTAGTTCCCTCGCCCGTCGAATGAGGCGCTTGATAGCCCCCGGAAGTCCCTTGTCTTGGGGAGGACGAGATTGAAGAGCTTCTCCAAGAAGGCATAGGCCCGGACACCCCGGAGGGTGACCATACACCCGACCGGCTTCCCCTTAGTGATCTTGAAGTCCGAGATCGAGCGCTTCGCCCGGGTCACCACCGGCCGCTGGCCGGTGATCAAGGAGAGGTCCCGGACCACCCCCTCGAGGACCTTGGGGTTGTCCGTCTCCGAGACCCCGCAGTTGATCACGACCTTCTCGATCCGCGGGACTTGCATGATATTCTTATACCCCAACTCCGCCATCAGCTTGGGGACGATCTCCTTCTTGAACCGCTCGTAGAGCATCATGGGAAGGTCCTCCCACACTGCTTGCACTTCCTCAGCTTCTCCCCCTCAGGGCCCAGCGCGAACCCGACCCGCGTGGGGGTATCGCACTCCGGGCAGATGACCAAGACATTGGAGATATGGATCTTCCCTTCCCGCTCGATGATCCCGCCTTCGCGCATCCGCGCGGTCGGGCGCTGGTGGCGCTTCACCATATTGACGCCCTTGACGATAATTCTATCCTCAGCAGGGAAGACGCGCAAGACCTCCCCGACCTTCCCGCGGTCCCGCCCGGCGATGACCTTCACGATGTCGCCCTTCCGGACCTTCCTCATCTGCCCCTCCATCTAGAGGACCTCCGAGGCCAAGGAGATGATCCGGAGGAACCCCTTGGCCCTTAATTCCCGTGCCACCGGGCCGAAGACTCTTGTCCCGAGCGGCTCCATCTGGTCATTGATGAGGACGATCGCGTTGTCGTCGAACCTGATATAGCTCCCATCCTCCCGGCGGAGCCGGTCACGAGAGCGGACGATCACCCCTCTGACGACCTTCCCCTTGGGGATATCGCTGGTGGGGAGCCTCTTCTGGACCGAGCCGACCACGATGTCCCCGATCCGTCCGCCCTTGGCCTTCCCCCGCTTGAGGATGGCGATGCAGCGGACCTCGCGGGCCCCGGAGTTGTCCGCGACCTTGAGGATCGTCCTCTGCTGGATCATTCTGGCCCTCCTCCCTGTTGTGGGGCGGGCGTGGCGCGCTCGATGATCTCCACCAGCTCCCAGCGCTTGAGGCGGGAGAGGGGGCGGGTCTCGGCGATCCGGACCAGGTCCCCTTCCCTAGCCTCGCCCTTCTCATCATGGGCATAGAACTTAGAGCGCTTCCAGATGAACTTCTTGTAGAGGGGGTGCTGCTCCCGCCGCTCCACTAGGACAGTAATGGTCTTTTGCATCTTCGTGCTCACGACCCGGCCGATGAATTCCTTCCGCGGCATCTAGCCCGCCTCCTTCTACTCCTGTCTCCGCCTTTGCAACTCCCTCTCACGGAGGATCGTCAAGATCCGGGCAATGTCCCTCTTCGTCTCCGTGAGCGCGGCCGTGTTCTCCTGGCGGTTCATCGCCACTTGAAAGCGGAGGTTAAAGAGCTTCCGCCGGAGCTCCCGCTCCTTCTCCCTCAACTCCTCATCGGTCAGCTCGCGCAGTGCCTCCGCCTTCATCTCATACCTCACCTCCGAGGGCCAAGCGCCGGCGCAGGCGGGTCTTGATCGGGAGCTTGTGGTCGACCAGCTCGGCGATCTCCCGAGCCCTCTCCTGCTCGACCCCTGCCAGCTCGAAGAGGATCCGCCCTGGGAGGACCACGGCCACCCACTGCTCGGGGTTCCCCTTCCCCCCGCCCATCCTCTTCTCCGCGGGGGTCTTTGTGACCGGCTTATCGGGGAAGACCCGGATCCAGACCTTCCCGCCCCGCCCTAAGGCGCGGATGATCGCGGTCCGGCAGGCCTCGATCTGCTGGGCCGTGATCCAGGCCGGCTCGAGGGCTTGAATCCCCCAGTCACCGAAGGCCACCTCAGAGCCTGCGATCGCCTTCCCCGTCCGCCGGCCGCGCTGGTCCTTCCGGAACTTCCGCCGATTAGGAAATAGTAGTGGCATCGCTATCACCTCGGCTCACGCTCGAGCTTAGGCTCGGGCTTGGGGACTCGAGCGGGCGGAAGTCGCCGCGGTAGAGCCAGACCTTGATCCCGATCGGGCCATATTTCGTCCGGGCCTCGGTGAAGCCGTAGTCGATGTCGGCCCGGATCGTCTGCAAGGGGACCCTTCCAGCCATCTGCTCCACTGAGCGGGCGATCTCGGCCCCTCCGAGCCGCCCGGATACACGGATCTTGATCCCCTGGGCCCCGTTGGCCATGACCCGCTCGATAATCTCCTTCATCGCCCGGACCGGAGGGGTCCGGTTCTCGATCCGGAAGGCCACATCCCGGGCGACGAGGATCGCCTCTAAGTCGGGGTTATCGATCTCCTTGATCGAGATGCGGACTCGCCGGCCGGTCATCTTCTCCAGCGTCGCCTGGAGGTTGTTGATCTCCGCCCCGCCTCGCCCGATGATGATCCCCGGCCGGGCCGTCCGGATCATGATCGAGACCCGGTCGTCGGTCGGGCGCTCGATGTTCACCTCGGCGATCCCCGCGCCATGATACTGCTTCTGGATCAGCTCCCTGATCCGGTAGTCCTCCAGGAGGTATTCCGGGGCCTTCTTCTCGCTGAACCAATTGGACTGCCACTTCCTATGGATCCCCAGCCTGAACCCGATGGGATGAGTCTTCTGGCCCATTACTTGCCCTCCTTAGCCTTGGCTCCGGTCTTAGTCTCGGCCTCAGCCCCGGCTTCAGCTTCCGCGACGATGACCGTGATATGGCTCGTCCGGCGGCGGATTATATCGGCCCGCCCGCGCGCACGGGGCAGGACCCGCTTGAGCGAGGGGCCTTCATCGACATAGGCGGCTTTGACGAAGAGCTTGCTCGCGTCCAGGTCGTGGTTGTTCTCGGCGTTGGCGATTGCCGATTCCAGTGTCTTCCGGATCAGCCTGGCCGCCTTAGTCTTGGAGAGGCGGACGATCTCCAAGGCCCGATCCACATGCTTCCCCCGGATCTGGTCGATCACCAGCCGCGCCTTCTTCGGCGAGATCCGGACCATCCGCGAGACCGCTCTCACTTCCATCTCCTTATTACTTCGGTGCCGGGGCCTTCTTCTTCTTCACCCCGCCGTGCTGGCGGAAGGTCCGGGTCGGGGCGAACTCCCCCAGGCGGTGGCCGACCATGTTCTCCGTGATGTAGACCGGGACATGGGCCCGCCCGTTGTGGACCTTGATCGTCAGGCCGACCATCTCGGGGATAATCATCGAGGCCCTCGACCAGGTCTTGATCTCCTGGATCTCCCCCCGCTTGAGCTTCTCGATCTTCTCCAAGAGGTGGGGCGCGACGAACGGCCCCTTCTTCAGTGACCTCGCCATCAGCGCTTCCTCCTCTCCTCCCTCGCCCGGCGGAGGATGAGCTTATCGCTCGGCTTATTCTTCTTTCGAGTCCTCGGGCCGTGGGCCAGCTTCCCCGTCGGGGAGACCGGCGGGCGGCCGACACGGTGACGCCCCTCCCCACCGCCATGGGGGTGGTCCACAGGGTTGGTAGCCACGCCCCTGACCTTCGGGCGGCGGCCGAGGCGACGGACCCTCCCGGCCTGGCCGTGCTTCACATTCTTGTGGTCGGGGTTGCTCACCTGGCCGATCGTCGCCATGCAGTTCTCGTGGAAGAGGCGGATCTCACCCGAGGGGAGCCGGAGCTGGGCCATCCCCCCCTCGAAACCCATCACCTGGGCCGCGGTCCCCGCGGCCCGGGCGACCTTCCCTCCGCTTCCGGGCGAGAGCTCGACATTGTGGACGAGGGTCCCCGGGGGGATCTTCTTCAATGGGAGGGCATTCCCCGGCTTGACCTCCGCCTCCTCCCCGGCCTCGACTATCTCCCCGATCTCCAGCCTGAGCGGGGCGAGGATATAACGCTTCTCCCCGTCGGCGTAATGGAGGAGGGTGATCCAAGCCGACCGATTAGGGTCATACTCCCGGGAGACGACCTTGGCCGGAACACCTACCTTATCCCGCTGGAAGTCGATCAACCGATAGAACCGCTTGTGCCCCCCGCCGCGGTGGCGGACGGTGATCTTCCCTTGATTGTTCCGGCCGCCCTCCTTTGGAAGGGGGACGAGGAGGCTCTTCTCCGGCTCTTCGGTCGTGAGCTCGGAATAGTCCGGCCACTCCGCATGGCGGAGTCCCGGCGAAGTCGGCTTAAACTTCTTCAGTCCCATGAGGCACGTCTCCCCTTATTGATACATCTCGATCCGATGGCCCTCAGCCAGCCGGACGAAGGCCTTCTTCCACCGCGGGGTTCGTCCCCGCTGATAGAACCGCTGCCTTCTCGGCTTCCCCGGCATGTTCATCGTCCGGACGGCGACGACCCGGACCTTGAAGAGCTCCTCTACTGCCCTTTTGATCTGCTGCTTGGTCGCCTCCGGGCGGACGCGAAAGGCATAGATATTGCTCGCCTGGAGGCGCCAGCTCTCCTCACTCACCAGTGGGGCCACCAAAATATCCTCAGGGTGCTGCATCAGCACAACCTCTCTTTCAGTTCCTCGAGGGCCCCTTGGGTGAGGAGGAGGTCATCATATTTTAACAACTCGTAGACATTCGCTCCAGCGGCGGTGAGGCACTTGGCCCAGGGGATGTTGCTGAAGGACTTCCTTACTGGGAGGGTATCTTCCTCCTTCGAGACCAGGACGAGGACCTTCTCCTTCTCCTCCCCATGGTCGTAGCCCAGGCTCTCGAGGAGGCGGAGGGCCTCCTTCGTCTTGGGTAGGGTGAAGGGGAGCCCCTCGATGAGAGCGAGCCGCTCCTCCTTGACCTTGGCGGTGAGGGCCATCCTCAAGGACTTCCGGCGCATCTTCTTCGGGAGGTCGTAATGGTATTCCCGTGGCTTCGGGCCGAAGACCACTCCCCCGCCCCGCCAGATCGGGGAGCGCCGCGAGCCATGCCTCGCCCGGCCGGTGTGCTTCTGGCGCCAGGGCTTCCGGCCCCCGCCGCGGACCTCCCCGCGGGTCTTGGTGGAGGCCGTCCCTCGCCGCCGGTTGACCAAGATATACTGAACCGCTCGGTGGAGGAGGTCCGGGTCGACCTCTTCCTCCAAGAGGCAGGAGGGGAACTCGACCTCTCCGCCCTCGGTCCCGTCACTCTTGTATAGCTTAACCTTGCCCATCGGTCCCATCGGCCTTCCTCAATTCTAAAAGCCCGCGCCTCGCCCCGGGGACTGCCCCCTTGACGATCAAGAGGTGCCGCTCAGGGTCGACCTTCAGGACCTTTACACCTTTAATGGTGACCCGTTTGTTCCCCATCCGGCCGGCCATCTTCTGCCCCTTGAAGACCCGCCCGGTCCCGCGGATCGTCCCGATCGAGCCCGGCCGGCGGCGGAAGTTCGAGCCATGGGACTGCGGCCCCCCGCGGAAGCCCCACCTCTTCATCGGCCCTTGGAAGCCCTTCCCCTTGGTCCGGCCGCTGACAATGATCTCCTCCCCCTCCTGGAAGAGCTCTACTCCCAGCTCTTGGCCCGGCTTGAACTGCCCAGGGTCCGGGACACGAAATTCTCGGAGGAAGCGGCGGGGTTGGACCCCGGCCGCCTTGAAGTGGCCCAGAAGAGGCTTAGTGAGCCGCCGCTCGTTGGCCTCGCCCCAGCCGAGCTGGATCGCCGAATAGCCGTCCTTCTCGGGGGTCTTCACCTGGACGACCACTGAAGGCGGGGCATGGATCACCGTGGCCGCGAGGGCTCGGCCGTCCTCGGAGAAGAACTGGATCATCCCGACCTTCTGCCCCAGGATCCCCAGCGTCTTCATAGCTTGACCTCGATGTCGATCCCCGTCGGGAGCTCGATATCCATGAGGGAGTTGATCGTCTCCGAGGTCGGCTCGCGGATATCGAGTAGCCGCTTATGGATTCGGCGCTCGAAGTGCTCCATCGACTTCTTGTTCACATGGGGTGAACGGAGGACCGTATAGCGCCGTGTCTCGCTGGGGAGGGGGATCGGGCCGGAGATCTTAGCCCGCGACTCCAGTGCGGTCTTGACGATCCGCCTGATCGCCTCGTCCACCAGCTCGTGGTCGTAGCCCTTAACCCTGATCCTGATCTTCTCCCTTGCCATCGCCTAGCGCCCTTTGAGGACTTCCTCCTTTCTGCTCGAGGGGACGAACTCATAGCGCGCGAACTTCAAGGAGTAGACCGCCCGCCCCTGGGTGAGCGAGCGGAGCCTTGTAGCATAGCCGAAGGTCTCGGCCAGAGGGATCTCCGCCCGGACGATCTGGGTAGAGTTCCGGCTCTCGATCGCCTTGATCTCCCCCCGCCGGACCTTGACATCGTCGACCACCTCGCCGAGGTATTCATTGGGCGAGATGATCTCGACCTCCATGATCGGCTCGAGGAGCTCGGCCCCGCCTTGGGAGAGGGCCTTGTGGAGGGCCCTCGCCCCGGCGGTCTTGAAGGCCAAATCGGAGGAGTCCACGGGGTGGAAGGAGCCGCCGATGAGAGTGGCCTTGAGGTCCACTACGGGATAGCCCGCGAGTGGGCCGCTCTG
>JAPWVC010000120.1 GCA_028275195.1 Candidatus Acetothermia bacterium | reverse complement strand
CTCGATTCCCTCCCGGACTGAGGGGATGAACTCCTGAGGGATCACCCCGCCCTTGACTTTGTCCTCGAAGATGAAGCCCTCACCCCGCCCGAGCGGCTCGAACTTGATGATCACATGGGCATACTGCCCTCTCCCGCCAGTCTGCTTGATGAACCGCTCCTCCACCTCCACTGGCCGGAGGAGCGTCTCCTTGTAGGCCACCTCGGGCTTCCCCACATGGGCCGCGACCTTGAAGTCCCGCGTCAGGCGGTGGATGAGGATCTCGAGGTGGAGCTCGCCCATCCCGGAGATGATCGTCTGGTTCGTCTCGGGGTCTACGCGGAACTTGAAGGTCGGGTCCTCCTGGGCCAGCTTGTGCAGGGCCTCGGTGAGCCGCTTCTCCTCCGATTCCGTCTGGGGCTCGATCGCCGCGGAGAGGACCGGCTCGGGGAACTCAATCTTCTCTAAGATGATGGGGTCATGGGGGTCGCAGAGGGTGTCCCCGGTCGAGAGCTCCTTCGGCCCGACGATGGCCACGATGTCCCCGGCTGAGGCCGATTCGATCTCCGTCCGGTGGTTCGCATGCATGTGAAAGATCCTTGCGATCCGCTCCTTCACCCCCCTGGTGGAGTTGAGGAGGGTCGCTCCTCGCTCGAGCCGCCCGGAATAGATCCTTAAGAAGATGAGCCGCCCCATATACTCATCGGTCATGACCTTAAAGGCCAGTGCGGCCAGCGGCTCATCCGGATCGGCGCGACGGACCTTCTCGCCTCGGCGACGGTCCCCGTCCTGCCCCTCCCACCAGACCCCTCGAACCGGAGGGATATCTAGCGGGGAGGGGAGGAAGTCGACGATCGCGTCCAGTAGCGGCTGGATCCCGATGTTCTTCAGGGCAGCTCCACCCAAGACCGGGACATAACCCTTGAGGGTGGCCCGCCGGATTGAGGGGAGGAGCCGCTCGCGGCTCAATTCCCGCCCCTCTAGGAACTCCATGAGTAGCTCCTCATCAGACTCAGCGAGCCGCTCGATCAGGGTCTCTCGGAAGGCCCGGGCCTCTTCTTCCATCTCCTTGGGGATCGGGAGGTATTCATACCGCTCGCCCTGGCTCGCCTCGTCCCAGCGGATGAGCTTCATCCTCAGGAGGTCGATCATCCCCGCGAAATCCGGGCCGCTCCCGTAGGGGATCTGGAGTGGGAGAGGGAGGGCCGCCAGCCGCTCGCGGATCATCTCCATCGTCTGGGCGAACTGGGCCCCGACCCTGTCAAGCTTGTTGATGAAAGCTAATCTGGGGATCCCGTATTTGTCGGCCTGGCGCCAGACCTTCTCCGACTGGGACTCGACCATGTCCACTCCGGAGAAGATGACGATCGCCCCATCCAGGACCCTCAAGGAGCGCTCGACCTCGGCGGTGAAGTCCACATGGCCGGGAGTGTCGATGATGTTGATCCGGTGGTCTCGCCAGAAGCAGGTGGTCGCGGCGCTGGTGATGGTAATCCCCCGCTCTCGCTCCTCCTCCATCCAGTCCATCTCGGTCGTCCCCTCATCGACATTCCCCAATTTGTGGGTCCGACCGGTGTAATAGAGGATTCGCTCGGTCGTGGTCGTCTTCCCCGCATCGATGTGGGCGATGAACCCGATGTTCCTGACCCTTTCAATGTGATAGTTATTCTCTTCCATAGTCGGTCCTCATCCCTTGGGGTTTACCAGCGGTAGTGAGCGAAGGGCCGGCTGGCCTCAGCCATGCGGTGGGCCTCCAGCTTCTTCTCGTAAGCCTTCCCCTCCTTGTTGGCCGCGGCGAGGAGCTCAGCGGCCAGTCGCTCGGCCATCGTCCGCTCGCTCCGGGCCCGGGCCGCTTGGGTGAGCCAACGGAGGGCGAGGCTCCGCTGCCGCCCTGGAGGGACCTCGAAGGGGACCTGGTAGGCCGCCCCGCCGACCCTTCTTGAGCGGGTCTCGAGCTTGGGAGAGCAGTTCTCTAGGGCCCGATTGAAGATCTCTAGGGCCGACTCACCGCTCTTCTGTTCCACCAGCTCGAAAGCGGTGTAGACGATCTTCCGGGCGAGCGACTTCTTCCCATCGCGCATTACATAGTTGATGAGCTTCTCGACCATCTGGCTGTTGTAGCGCAAGTCTGGTGGGACCTCTCGCCCGGGGAAGACCTTCTCAGCCATCGCTTGCTAGCCTCCTTCTCGCTTCGTCCCGTAGAGCGAGCGCCCGCGCTTCCGCCCCTCCACACCCGCGGCATCGAGTGCCCCGCGGACGATGTGGTAGCGGACACCGGGGAGGTCCTTCACCCGCCCGCCTCGGACCAAGACCATCGAGTGCTCCTGGAGATTATGGCCCTCGCCAGGGATGTAGGCGGTCACATACTGGCCGTTGCTAAGCCGGACACGGGCGACCTTACGGAGCGCGGAGTTCGGCTTCTTCGGCGTCCGCGTGAAGACCTTGGTGCAAACACCCCGCTTCTGCGGAGAGCCGGTCAAGGCGACCGCCTTCCTCCGCTTCACCTTCTCCTTCCGGCCTCGCCGAATCAGTTGATTAATCGTAGGCATAAAAGTCCTCCCTACCAAGCTCGACTATAAACGGGGAAGATGCTGATAACTTCCTGCCGTGGTGGGCATTATAGAGAAAAAATGGGCCCATGTCAAGGTCAAGCCGGCTTGGAGAAGCCCGTCCCGGCAGGGATCTTCCTCCCCACAATGACATTCGGTTTCAGCCCCTCCAAGCGGTCCACCTCCCCCCGAAGGGCTGCCTCAGCGAGGACCGTCGTGGTCCGCTGGAATGAGGCGGCGGCGAGGAAGGACTTCGTCTCTAGCGCGGCCTTGGAGATCCGGAGCATCACCCGCTCCCCACTGGGGAGGCGCCACTCCTTGATCCGGACCGTCTCCGGCTTGCCCTCCCGGGCGATGGTCACCTCCGCGACTCCTGCCTGGAGGAGCTGGGTGAGCACCTCCTCTGTCAGGACCGTCCCCGCTGGGGCGAGGAGTTCCTCGCCCACGCGGACCTCGGCAGCGAGGGCCGCTCCGAGGAGCCCCTCCCGGGCCTCGCGGATCTTCCGATTCTCCTGGGCGAGCCGCTCCCGCTCGGCATTGAACTCCTCGAGGACTACGAGCTGGTTGGGGAAGAAGCGGGAATCACCAGGGTCCTCGATCCGGACATTGTTCAGCATCTGGCGGATCACCAGCTCGATGTGCTTGTCGTTGATATCGACCCCTTGGCTCTTGTAGACCTTGTGGATCTCGGTAAGGAGGTATTCCCTGGCCCGCTCG
>JAPWVC010000024.1 GCA_028275195.1 Candidatus Acetothermia bacterium | reverse complement strand
ATGATATGGATGAACTTCGTCCCTCTTATGGCCTTAGCCTTTTGCATCTTCCGGACCAGGTCCTCGGGGTAGGCCGGTGAGGCCGTAGCGGCATAGGGGATCCGGTGGGCGGCCATGATCGCCATCATATCCTTCTTCGGCTCGTCCTTGGGGTGCCTTGTCGGCGTAGTGGTGGTCCAGGCCCGCCAGGGGGTGGCGCTCGACCGCTGGATCCCAGTGTTCATGTAGGCCTCATTGTCGTAGCACACATAGATGATATCGTCGTTCCTCTCTGCCGCCCCCGAGAGCGCTTGGATCCCGATGTCGAAGGTCCCGCCGTCCCCGGCCCAGGCCAGGACTGTAATATCCTCCTTCCCGAGGATCTCCAGCCCGGCCTTGATCCCCGCGGCGGCGCTGGCGGCCGTCTCGAAGGCGGTGTGGAAGAGCGGGACCCTCAGGGCCGAGTAGGGGAAGGCCCCGGCGATGATCGTCCAGCAGCAGGCGGGGATCACGGCGATCGTCTGCTCTCCCAGGGCCTTCAGGGCATAGCGCATCGCCAGGGCCGCGCCGCAACCCTGGCAGGCCAGATGGCCCGAGAGCATCAGCTCCTCGGTCGGCAGAACCCCCCGCAGGGGATAAGGGCTGCTCTCCTTAATGATCATCGCTTTACTCCCATCCAGATGATTTCCTCCTCGGGCCGGTCGTGGCTCAGGGCATATTCGATGATTTCCTCGATCAGCTCGGGGGTGATGTCCCGTCCTCCCAGGCCGGCGATAAACCCGAATAGCGGCGGCTGCCCATGGTTATACAAGGCGGACTTGATCTCCTGGGCGAAGATCCCGCCGTGGCCGAAGGAGATGTTCCGGTCGATCACCGCGATCTTGAGGATCCCCAGGAGGTGCTCTCGGACCAAAGAGGTGGGGAAGGGGCGGAAGAGGCGGGCTTTGAGCAGGCCGACCTTTTCCCCTTCGGCGCGGAGGCGGTCGATCACGAGCCTGGCGGTCGAGGTGACCGTCCCCGAGGTCACGAGGGCCAGCTCGGCCCCCTCCAGGCGGTAGGGCTCGACCAGGCCGTAGCCTCGGCCGAAGAGCCTCTTGAATTCGAGGTCGGCCTCCTCGGCCACGGCGAGGGCCTCCTCCATTGCCTTCTGGATCTTGTAGCGGAGCTCGAAGTATTCGCTCGGCATGGTGATCCCCCCGAAGGCTCGCGGGTCAGCGAGGTCGAGCTTATACTTGGGCCTGTAGGGCGGGAGATAGCGATCGACCAGCCCTTGTTCGGGGATCTCGACCGGCTCGCTCGTGTGCGAGAGGAAGAAGGCGTCCAAGACCAGCATCGCCGGGAGGGAGACCCTCTCCGCGACCTTGTAGGCCTGGATCACGGTGTCGAGGGCCTCCTGGTTCGACTCGCAGTAGTATTGGATCCAGCCGGTATCCCTCTGGGAGAGGGAGTCGTTCTGGTCGGTCCAGATCGACCATGGCGGCCCCATCGCCCGGTTGACATTGGCCAGGACGACCGGGAGCCGCGCACCCGCGGCCCAGTGGAGCATCTCATGCATCAGCGCTAGCCCCTGGGCGCTCGTGGCAGTGAAGGCCCTTGCCCCGACGGCCGAGGCTCCGATGCAAGCTGCCATCGCCGAGTGCTCGGACTCGACCTTGATGAACTTGGCCTGGAGCAGCCCCTCGGCGCAGAAGTCGGCCAGGAGTTCCACGATCTGCGTCTGGGGGGTGATCGGGTAGGCCGCGATCACCTGGGCCCGGGCGAGGGCCGCGCCGTAGGAGACGGCATAATTCCCGGTGATCACCTTCCTCCCCGACGGGATCCCGGCCTTCAGTTCCACCTCAGCCGCCATCACTTCTCCTCCTCGACGAGCGAGATCACCCAGCGGGGGCACTCCTGGGCGCAGATCCCGCACCCCTTGCAGTAGTCGTAATCGACCTCATACTCATCGTCATGGCGGGAGATGGCTACATCGGGGCAGTAGGTGATGCAATTATCGCACTGGTTGCAGACCCCGCAGGAGAAGCACCGCTCCGCCTCGAGCTGGCCCTCCTCGAGGGAGAGGCCGAGCTCGACCTCCCTGAAATTCGTGACCCTCTCGGGGACCGCGAGGGTCCGCCCCTGGACCCGAGGGCGAGGCTCGAAGTAGTCGAGGTTGATCCTCGCGAAGGGGACGAGGACCGGCTCCTCCCCTTTTGCAGGCTCAGGAAGCCCGCGGAGGTGGCGGTCGATCGCCTCGGCCACGCGCCGCCCCGAGGCGATCGCGTCCACGACGGTCCCCGCCTCAGTAGCGGCATCCCCTCCGGCGAAGATCGGGGCCTTCAAGGCCCTGACCAGGACGGGGTCGTTGACCCTCCCCTCCTTCAGCTCGACCCCTTCCGGGAGGAAGGAGAGGTCCGGCCGCTCCCCGACCGCCAAGATCAGGTTGTCCAGCTCCATTTCGAACTCCGAGCCTTTGATCGGGATCGGCCTCCGCCTCCCTGTCTCATCCGGCGGGCCGAGCTCCATCCTGGTGAACCTCGCGCCCTTGAGCTGCCCATCGGTTGTGAGGACCTCGATCGGAGCGGCGAGGAAGAGGAACTCGATCCCCTCCTCGAGCGCGGCCTCGACCTCCTCAGGGATCGCGGGCATCTCCGCTCGCGTCCGACGATAAATTACAATCGGCTTCGCGCCTAAGCGCAGAGCCACCCGGGCGGCATCCATCGCGGTGTTCCCGCCCCCGATGATCGCCACCCTTTCGCCCAGCTCGACCCTCTCGCCGAAGTTGACCCGCTTCAAGAACTCTAGGCCGTGGAGGACTCCCTCGGCCTCGAGCCCGGGAAGATCGAGCTCTAGCCCCTTCGTGGCCCCCACGGCCAGGAAGATGGCGTCGGCGTCAAGTTCCTCTAGCCTGACATCTTGCCCGACTCGCACCCCGACCTTGAGCTCGATCCCCATGCCCTTGAGCAGAGCCAGCTCGCGGTCCAGGACCCCCTTGGGGAGCCGATACTCCGGGATTCCCCAGCGGAGCATCCCTCCAGGCTCCCGCTCCGACTCGAGGATCGTGACATGATAGCCTCGCCGGGCGAGGAAGTAGGCGCAGGAGAGACCGGCCGGCCCACTCCCCACCACAGCGATCCGCTCCTCATGCCTCTTATGTGGGGCCCGCAGAGCCTTGTAGCCCTTATCCCCGGCCAGCCGCTCCAGGGCTCGGATGCTCAGCGGCTCATCGAACTCCCGGCGGTTGCACTCCAGCTCGCAAGGGTGGTGGCAGACCCGCCCGGTGATCGCGGGGAAGGGGTTCGTCTCGCATAAGAGCTCTCGAGCCTCGGCCAGCCGCCCCTTCAAGATCAGGGCGATGAACCCACGGATGTCGTTCCCCGCCGGGCAGGCATGGTTGCACGGCGGCTTCTTCTCATCATAGACGGGCCGGAGGTAGCGCCAGCTCCCGGTCTTGTTCGCCAGGGTCGTCCCCAGCGAGACGGCCATCGGGGGCATCTCCCGCTCCGCGGCGAAAGTGATCGGCCGATCGGGGGCAAACTCCTTAGTGCTCACCGGCTCGGGCCTCCTCGTAGGCCTCCTTTGTGGCCGCGGCATTCTCCTCCTTCCGAAGAGGGACCTCCTCGCGGACCGCCTCTAGAAGCGACTCCAGCCGCACCAGCCCGGTGATCCGGGCGAAGGCCCCCAGAATCGCGGTGTTGACGATGGGGTTAGCGGGATCCCCCAGGTGGTGCCTGACGGCGATCCGGTTAGCGTCGACGGTGGCGACTCTGAACTTCGCGGGGAGCCGGAACTCCCCGGGAGAGCGGTCGCTGTTGATGAGGATCCAGCCGCCCTCTTTCAGCCCGGCGGTCACATCGACCGCATAGATTAGGGTCGGGTCGAGGACCACCAAGTGGTCGGGGTGATAGATCTCGCACCGCAGGAGGATCGGGCGGTCAGAGACCCGGATGAAGGCGGCCACGGGCGCGCCCCGCCGCTCCACCCCGAAGGCGGGGAAGGCCTGGACGAACTTCCCCTCCTTGAAGAGAGCCGCGGCCAAGATCTGGGAGGCCACGACCGCCCCCTGGCCCCCCCGGCCATGGAAGCGGATCTCAACCAGCCCGGTCAGCTCGGTCAATCGGACCCCCTCCCTTGCTGGGGCTGCGCGGGGCTCCGGCGAGCCGCTCGGGCTTGGACCCGTTCCAGGACGCGCTTGGCCTCAGCGATCCAATCCCGAAGGGTCTCCTCCTGTTGCTGGGAGGGCTTCGGCCACTTCTGCCGCCTCAAGCGGGCCAAGACCTCCCCATTCCGCCGCTCCAGGGCTAGCCGGACTGCCTCGACCTCGCGGTGGAAGCGGGCCTCCTCCAACTCCTGGGGCGAGAGCCGCTTCAGGGAGAGGTTCGGCTTCCCCTCAGCGTTCTCCCCGATCACCTTGACCGTGACCTCTTCTCCTACGGAAAGGTATTGGAAGATGTCGCTCACATACTCTTGAGCGACTTCGGAGATGTGGATCATTCCCACAGTGCCATTAGGGAGCCGGACGAACGCCCCGTAAGGCTTGATCGCCACGACCTCGCCTTGGAGGACCTCACCGACCTTGAACTCCATAGCTGCTCAAGGATACCAGAGGGCTCGCTCCTCTCGCAACTCCAACTTGAGGGCCTCGGCCAGAGCCCGCGGCCGGAAGCCGCAGGCGGCCTCGACTGCCCCAGGCCCGGCGAGGTTATCCCCCTTGATGAAGTGGCCCTCGGCATAAGGGAGCCGGAGGCCCGCCCGCCGGAGTGAGCGGAAGAGGAAGCGGAGGGGCCGACGGGGGAGATGGACGATCGGCTTGGCGAGCCCCAGCTCGCTCAGGATCAACCGTGTGATCTCCTCCAAGGTGAGGACCTCCGGCCCGCCGAGGGCAATAGCCCTGCTCCAGAGGTGCTCAGCCTCCAGGGCCTGCAAGATGCATTTGACCATATCCCCGACCCACAGCGGCTGGAAGCGGGCGCGACTCTCTGGTAGGATCATCACCGGCCAACGCTGCGCCATCCTCATGAGCGACCCGGTGAAGGGGTCCCCAGGGCCGACGAGGATCGAGGGCCGGAAGATCACATACGAGAGGCCGCTCTTGCGGAGCTCTTCCTCAGCTAGCCAAACAGAATAGAGGTAGGGGAAGCGAGGGTTTGGCCCGGCCCCTAAGCTGCTCGTATAGATGAACCTCTCAACGCCAGCGGCCCGGGCGAGCTGGACCAGCCTAGCCGTCCCACGCCAGTTCGTCTCGAGAAGCTCCCTCCGACCCCCCTCGACGATCGCCGCGAGGTGGATCACCGTCCGGACGCCCCCTAAAGCCGGGGCGAAGCCCCCCGGCGAGCGGAGATCGCCCTCGATCAGCTCGGCGCCTGATTCCTCCAAGCCCTTGCAGTTCGAGGCTGAGGAAGGGCGGACGAGGGCCCGTAAGCGATAGCCTCGCGCGATGAGGGCTGGGACGAGGTATCGCCCCAGAAAGCCCGTCCCGCCGGTGAGGAAGATCATCTCAGCCATCGGTTAGAATCTACTCGCCCCGGCTCGTGCCGCCAAGGCCGGCCAGAGCAGAGGTTGCAATGCCAGCCACTACGGGCTATTTTTATTTCCAAGGATGGGGAGCAAAAGGCCGTTTAGCCCGAAGCTACGCCGACTGGTGGTCTTGCCGCTTACCCTCTACCAGCGGCTTATCTCGCCGCTCCTCCCGCAAAGTTGCCGCTTCTACCCCTCCTGCTCGGAATACGCCCGCCAGGCGATCCTCAAGCACGGCCTCCTCAAGGGCGGCTGGCTGGCGCTGAGAAGGCTCGCCCGCTGTCACCCCTTGAGCGAGGGGGGCTACGACCCGGTCCCTTGAGCCGGGCGCTTTTGCTATAATGTTTCTCGATGGAATTCCAATTGGAGTCAGAGTTCACCCCCCGGGGGGACCAGCCGAAGGCGATCGCCCAACTGGTCGAGGGGCTCGAGGCCGGCCTCCGCCACCAGACGCTCCTCGGAGTCACGGGCTCGGGGAAGACCTTCACCATCGCTAATGTGATCGCCCAGGTCCAGCGGCCTACCCTGGTGATCGCCCATAACAAGACCCTTGCGGCCCAGCTCTGCAGCGAATTCCGCCAGTTCTTCCCCAAGAACGCGGTCCATTACTTCGTGAGCTACTACGATTACTACCAGCCGGAGGCCTACATCCCCCAAACTGATACCTACATCGCCAAGGACGCCTCGATCAATGAGGAGATCGATCGCCTCCGCCATGCCGCCACGAGCGCCCTCTTCGAGCGCCGAGATGTGATCATCGTCGCCAGCGTCTCCTGCATCTACGGCCTGGGGCCGCCCGAGGCCTACCGCGCAATGAGCCTGACCCTGAGGAAGGGAGAGGAGCGCGACCGCGATGAGATCTTAAAGAAGCTGGTCGAGCTCCAGTATGAGCGGAACGACCTCGGCTTCAAGCGGGGGACCTTCCGCGTCCGAGGGGACACGATCGAGCTCATCCCGATCTATGGCGAGAGGATCGTCCGGATCGAGCTCTTCGGCGATGAGCTGGAGAGGCTCGTCGAACTGGACCCGATCACCGGGCGAGTGGTCGAGGAGCATGAGGCCCTCACGATCTACCCCGCCTCGCACTTCGTCACCCCAAAGGATAGACTGGAACGGGCGATCCAGTCGATCGAGGCGGAATTGGAGGAGCGGCTCGAATATTTCCGGAAGAGGGGGAAGCTCCTGGAGGCCGAGCGGCTGGAGATGCGGACCCGCTACGACCTGGAGATGATCCGCGAGCTGGGCTACTGCTCAGGGATCGAGAACTACTCGAGGCACCTCGACGGCCGAGCCCCGGGCGAGCCGCCGGCGACCCTCATCGACTACTTCCCCAAGGATTTCTTGCTCGTGATCGACGAGTCCCACCAGACGATCCCCCAGCTCCACGGGATGTTCAATGGCGACCGCTCGAGGAAGGAGACCCTAATTGAATACGGCTTCCGGCTCCCCTCAGCGCTAGATAACCGGCCGCTGAAGTTCGAGGAGTTCGAGCAGAAGATCAACCAAGTGATCTACACCTCGGCCACACCGGGGCCATACGAGCGGGAGAAGAGCAGCAGAATCGTGGAGCAAATCATCCGGCCCACGGGCTTGGTCGATCCCGAGGTGGTGGTCAAGCCGGTCGAGGGCCAGGTGGACGACTTGATCAATGAGATCCATGAGGTGGCGGGGCGGGGCGAGCGGGCCCTGGTGACGACCCTCACCAAGAGGATGGCCGAGGACCTCACTGACTACCTGGTCGATCTTGGGATCCGGGCCCGCTACCTCCACTCCGAGATCGAGACCCTCGACCGAGTCGAGATCCTGCGGGACTTAAGGCTGGGCGAGTTCGATGTCCTGGTGGGGATCAACCTCTTGCGCGAGGGCCTGGACCTCCCCGAGGTCGCGCTCGTGGCGATCCTCGACGCCGATAAGGAAGGGTTCTTAAGGAGCGAGACCTCGCTCATCCAGACGATCGGCCGGGCGGCCAGGAATGTCCGGGGGAAAGTCATCCTCTATGCCGGCGAGCTCACGGACTCCATCAGGCAGGCGCTCGCGGAGACCGAGCGCCGGCGGCGGCTCCAGCTCGAATACAACGAGAAGCATGGGATCACCCCCGAGACGATCCGGAAGGCCGTTAAAGATATCGTCCAAGGGCTGCGAGCTGAGGAGGAGCCCCTAGCTCAAGCTCGGGCTCGAGTTCGAGCGCGGGCCGAGCGGCTCACTCCCCATGAGGTGACGGAGCTGATCGCCGAGCTGGAGCAGGAGATGTTCGAGGCCGCTAAGCGGCTGGAGTTCGAGCGGGCCGCGGCCCTGCGGGACGAGATCAAAGAGCTGAGGAAGGAGCTGATCGGCCTCGCTTGATTGAGGCAGCTCTCTTATCTCAGCTTAGCCCGGCCCACAGGGCCTCGCGATAGACTTCTTGGATCTCGCCCATCTCATCGTGGACCATCGCTGGAGTGGCCTGGCCGAGCAGGACCTTGAGGTAGGTCTCGCGCGTCAGCCCATGGCTCGGGACTGCCTCGCAGATATAGCCATTCACCTGCTTGTAAGGCGAGAAATACAAGTGGTAGAAGAGCCGCTCATAGCGCTTGAGGAGCCTCCGCCCGGCCCGGAGCTGGAGGAAGAGCCTAAGTGGCGAGCGCTGGATCAGCCGGAGCAGGGGCTTAGGCTGGAGGAGGGTGCTCGGGGAGCGGATCAGGACCTTCCCTTCCCGCATCCTCACCTTCTGGCCCTGCCGCCCGCAGAGGGGGCAGTAGAGGACCTTCTTCCCGCCGTTACTGTCGATCAAGATCTCCATCTTTCTTTTCCTCCTTCATTTAAACTCGGAGGGGCTCGACCGCGGGGAGTTCCTCCCCCCTCAAGAAATGGAGCATCGCCCCCCCGCCGGTGGAGATGTAGCCCATCTCCTTTGCCAGGCCCAGCCCCTCGATCGCCTCGGCCGTCTCACCTCCCCCGATCACAGAGAAGGCCGGGGCCTTCGCCAGGGCCTGGGCCATGGCCCGAGTCCCTTCCATGAACTGGGGGAGCTCGAAGGCCCCGAGCGGCCCGGTCCAGAGGACCGTCCTGGCCCTGCGGACCCGCCGGCCGAACTCCTCGGCCGTTTCCGGCCCGATGTCAAGGCCGATCCAGCCCTTGGGGATCGCCCGGACTGGGACCACCCTCGCTGGCGCTTTCGGATCGAATCTCTCGGCGATCCGGACATCCTGGGGGAGGACGACTGTCACCCCGCGGTGCTCCGCCTCGGCCAGGAATTGCTCGGCCTTGCCCAGAAGGGCCTCATCGACGATGGAATTCCCGACCTCATAGCCCCGTGCCTTGAGGAGGGTGAAGGCCACCCCTCCGCCGATGAGGAAGGCATCGACCTTGCCCAAGAGATCGAACAGGACCCCGATCTTGTCCTCGGCCTTCTTCCCCCCGATGAGCGCGAGGAAGGGCCGCTCAGGATTATCGCGGAGGCGCGAGAGGTTCGTGATCTCCTGCTCCATGAGGAACCCGGCTGCGCTGGGGAGGAGTCGGGCCACGCCGTAATTCGAGGCATGCTTCCGATGGGCAGTTCCGAAGGCATCATCCACGAAGAGATCGGCCAGGGCGGCCAGGGCCCGGGCGAACTCCGGGTCGTTCGCCTCTTCTCCCTCGTGGAACCGGAGGTTCTCGAGCAGGACCACCTCACCGGGCCCCATCTGGGCTACCGCTCGCTCGACCTCGGGGCCGACACAATCATCGAGCTTCCTCACCGGTCTGCCGAGCAGCTCGCCCAGCCGGGCCGCGACGGGGGTAAGCCTCAGCTCCTCCACTACCTTCCCTTCAGGCCGCCCGAGGTGGGAGGCGAGGATCGTCTTCGCCCGATGCTCTATGAGGTAACTGATCGTGGGGAGGGCCTCGCGGATCCGCCGGTCGTCGGCGACCTTGCCCCCCTTGAGGGGGACATTGAAATCGACCCGGACTAGGACCCTCTTCCCTTCGACCTCCAAGTCCCTCAGACCTCGGAGCATCCCGGTCACCTTGGCGGGGAGGATACCCGATCCCTCGAGCTATGTCAACCGAGCGAGATGCTACTTGCCGTTCACAAAGCTCAGGATTACAATGGGCCGGTGGTCCGATGAGCAGAAGGGGTTTATGTTTGCTAGTGCTCCTCTCCCTCTTGGCTCCTCTTGTCTTGGGCCAGCACCAGCAACCGCCCCAGCTTGAGCCCGAGCTCCGGGCCTTCCTCCAGCGGCTGAAGGCCGCCTATGCCGAGCTAGAGGACCTCCAGGCCATCGTGACCATCCTCCAGATCACCCCTGAGGGGAAGGAACGAGAGACGCGGGTCCGGATCAAAACCCTGGTGAAGCAGCGGATCCTCCGGTTGGAGATCCTCGATCCACCGGAGATACGCGACCAGGTCTATACCCTCGAGGGGCGCCTCCTCTCACAGTATATTCCCGTGAGCAAGGTGATCATCGTCCAGGAGCTCACTGAGCAACACGCCCTCTATACCTACCTGGAGTGGCTCAACTTCGATCTGGAGGAGATCATCGCTCGCCTCCAGGAAGAGGGCTTCTCACTCACCCTCTCCCAGCAGATCACCTCCCCGGCCTTGCCACTGGAACTGCAGCTAGGGATCACCATCGCCGGGCTGGCGGCTGGCCAGCTACACCCCCCTTCCCTGCTCAGCCTCTCGCTGAGAGAGCCCCCGGGCGTGGAGGACTTCCCCTTAACCCTCAGGGTGAGCGCCTGGCAATTAGGGGATTACCTCTTGGAAGCGACCTCGTCGCAGAAGGGGCTCGCGAGCAAGGAATGGATCTGGATCGACCCTGTAAACCTTGTCCCGCGGCGGGTTGAGGCCCGCCTCACACGCGAGGTTGGAGGGAAGCTAAAGGAGGAGGGACTAATTCTCCTCGTGAGGGAGGTCCAACTCAACCGCGGCCTGACCGCGGGGGAGTTGTTAGCGCTGCCGAAGGATGCTCAAATCATCCGCTATCCGGTGAAGTAACTACTGGCTCAGCCGCTTGAACTCGGCCAGGTCTATCTTCTCCAAGAACTCTTTGAACTGCTCCCGCTCCTCCTCGTCCTCGGTCAGGGGTAGCTCGATCGCCGACTGCTCGAAGACCTCGTCTGAGATGTAGATCGGGCTGTTCGTCCTCAAGGCTAGGGCCACAGTGTCCGACGGCCGGGCATCGAGCTCCTGGATGTTCCCCTCGCTGTCCTGGATGAAGATCGTCGCATAGTATGTCCCGTCCTGGATGTGATCGATGATCACTTTTTGCACCTCTCCGCCGAGGGCGATGATCGCTTCCTTCAGGAGGTCATGAGTCAGTGGGCGGGGGAAGGTCTTGTTCTGGAGTTCCATGGCGATAGCCGTGGCCTCGGGGTGCCCGATCCAAACCGGCACGACCATGTCCGACTCACGATCCTTCAGCAGGATTACGGGTGAGTTATGGACGGGATCGACTAAGAGCGCCTTAATCTCCACCTCGCGCATAGTGCGGACCTCCTCTCTCTATTTGTGGATCGACCGCCGCCATTATAACAGAGCCACCCGCCTTTTACAAACCCGGGGTCAGCCGGCCTTGGAGGCGAGCGCGCCCCGCGTTATACTCTTCCTCGCAAGGGAGGCTAGGGGGATGTGTGGGATCGTCGGCTATATCGGGAGGAGGCGGGCGAAGGAGATCCTCCTCGAGAGCCTCCGGCGGCTGGAATACCGGGGCTATGACTCCGCGGGGCTGGCCCTCATCGAGGACGGGAGGCTCCTGATCTTCAAGCGGGCGGGGAAGGTGGCGGAACTGGAGGGGATGGTCGCGAATACTGATCTCCAGGCCACCTTGGGGATCGGCCATTCCAGGTGGGCTACCCATGGCCGCCCGACGGACGAGAATGCCCACCCCCACCAAGATTGCCAGGGGAGGCTGGCCGTGATCCATAACGGGATCATCGAGAACTACCTCCCGCTCAAGCAAGAGCTCCAGGCGAGGGGCCATAAGTTCACCTCCGAGACGGACACCGAGGTCCTGGCCCATCTCTTCGAGGAATGCTATCACGGCGACCTGGAGGAGGCCGTGCGAGCCGGCTTGAAGCGGGTGAAGGGGGCCTTCGCCATCGCCGTGATCTCCAAGGATTCGGAGGAGATCGTGGCCGCTAGGGTCGGAAGCCCCTTGGTGATCGGCCTGGGGGAGGGGGAGAACTTCCTCGCCTCCGACATCCCCGCGATCCTCCCTTACACCCGAAGGATGCTCTTCCTCAACGATGGTGAGATGGCCGTCCTGACCGCCGCTGGGGTGAGGTTGAGCATCTTCTCTGGAGAGCCGATCGCCCGTGAGCCCCGGCGGATCGACTGGGACCCCGTGACGGCCCAGAAGGGCGGGTATAAGCACTTCATGCTCAAGGAGATCCATGAGCAGCCCCAGGCGGTCGAGGACACCATCCGCGGGCGCTACTCCCTCGAAGGGGAGGTCTTCCTCGAGGAGCTGGACCTCTCCGCTCAGAAGGCTAAAGGAATCAGGAACATCTACCTCCTGGCTTGCGGGACCTCCTTCTACGCTGGGCTGGTGGCCAAATACCTCTGGCAGGACTGGCTCAAGCTCCCCATCGGGGCCGAGATCGGCTCGGAGTTCCGCTATAGCGACCCTTATATCGATGAGAAGACCCTGGTCGTGGCCATCTCCCAGTCCGGGGAGACGGCCGACACCCTCGCGGGAGTCCGCAAGGCCAAGGAGCGCGGCGCCACGGTCATCGCCGTCGCCAATGTCGTCGGCTCATCGATCACTCGCGAGGCCGACGGGGTGGTCTACACCCATGCCGGGCCGGAGATCGGAGTGGCCTCGACCAAGACCTTCACGGCCCAGCTTGCGGCCTTGGCGCTCCTGGGGGTCTACCTGGGGAGGAGACGAGGAGAGCTCTCACCTTCCCGGGCGAGTGAGATCCTAAGCGGCCTTTCCTCCGGGCCGAGGCAGCTCGAGGCGATCTTGCGGAAGGAGCCGGAGGTCCAGGCCCTAGCCCGGAGGTTCTACGATAAGCCGGACTTCCTCTTCCTCGGGAGGGACCTCCTCCACCCGATCGCCCTTGAGGGAGCTCTCAAGCTGAAGGAGATCTCCTACATCCACGCCGAGGGCTACCCCGCGGGGGAGATGAAGCACGGCCCGATCGCCCTCATCGACGAGGAGATGCCCGTCGTGGTCCTGGTGACCAAAAACTCCGTCTACGATAAGGTCTTCGCCAACATCGAGGAGGTCAAGGCCCGCAAGGGGATCGTCCTCGCCTTCACCGACGAGATAAACAAGGAGATCGAGAAGGTGGCTGACCAAATCTTCGAGGTCCCTCAGACCCCCGAGGTCTTGACCCCCATGGTCTTTGTGGTCCCACTGCAACTTCTGGCCTACCATATCGGGGTCCTCCGCGGGACCGATGTCGACCAGCCCCGAAACCTGGCCAAATCCGTGACCGTGGAGTAGGGTGAACCTCCCCTGCCCCTCCACCGACAGACCTTGCGAGCCATGAGATGAGGAGTGGCCATGGGGGATGAGCATGAGCGGGGGCTCATCGCGCGAATTGCGGACGGAGATCGGGATGCGTGGGGCCGGCTCTTCCAATGCTACGCCGGGCGGATCTACCGCTATGCGCTGATGATGGGCCGGGAACAGGCTCTAGCGGAGGAAGTGGTCCAGGAGACGATGCTCTCGATCTGGAAGGGGGCGAGGGCCTTCCGCGGTGAGGGGAAGCCCTCGACCTGGATTTTAGGGATCGCCAGGCACAAGGCCCTCGATAAGCTCCGCCGGGAGCAGCGGAGCGCGGAGGCCCAAGCGGAGCAGGATGAGCCCGCATTTGAGCTCGAGCCGGAACAAGAGGCCAGGCGAGAGCTCCTCGGGGAGCGGGTCCGCGGGGCCTTGGAGAGGCTCGAGCCGGAGCATCGCGAGACGGTGGTCCTCGCCTTCTACCATGGCCTCTCTTACAAGGAGATCGCGGAGCTGATGGGCTGCCCCGAGGGAACAGTCAAGAGCCGGATGTTCTACGCCAAGGAGCGGCTAAGAGCGCTCTTGGAGGAGGAGCGATGGCCCTCGGCTTGAGCTGGAGAAGGTGCCGGAAGGTCCAGGAACTGCTCCCTTGGTATGTCAATGGGACCCTGGTGGGTGAGGAGCTAGCGGAGGTCGAAGGCCATCTCCGCCGCTGCCGGAGGTGTCAAGCCGAGGTCAAAG
>JAPWVC010000082.1 GCA_028275195.1 Candidatus Acetothermia bacterium | reverse complement strand
CTCCGCCGCGGGCTCTCCCGATCCCGAGAGAGAAGACCACGGCCAAAGATGGTCAGCAGACTAAAGTAGGCATATATACTGTAGTAAGCATGCACGAGGGTCGAGTAGCCGAGCCAGGTGCCGATAATATAGTTCCAGTATCTCATTCTTTTCGCCAAGCTCCTATCCGAGGGCTTGCCTCTCCCGCCTCCCTTGAAATAGCTGCATCGCCGACCGTAACCAAGGCTCTCGGCGCGGCAGATGCTCCCGCATCCGGCGCACCCAACCATCTCCCATCTCAAGGAGCCCATCAATACTGAGCAAGGCCTCGGCTAACTCCCTTTCCACTTTGCGCCACCCCAGCCATGGCTGACCCTCGCGCTCTGCTCATCGCACTCGCGCTGCCAGCACATACAACGGCATTACCCACTCTACCCAATCTCTCCAAGCTCTCCCCCGCGGCAGCCGTCGACCGGCTGTCGTAATGCCAGCCCAGGTTGGGCAGTTGCTTCCCTCACTTGGGGACACTATCCCGTCCAGGATGGGATGGATGATCAGCGATCGCCCTCGCCCCATACTTGTGGATTAGCTCCTCGCTCATCTGCTGGCGCAGCCTGTGGATCCGCTCTCTTGGCCGCCTCCTCCCATTGGAGAACTGGGAGAGTGCCCCTTCGCCCACTAGGTAGGTCAGGGCAGCCAGCCTCTTCTTCCTTTCGATGATCCATATCCCCAGGGCCATTGACGACAGGAGGCAGCGTGGCGAGCCACGCCATCAGCCGTCCCCTCCTCCATAGCCGCTTTCGCCCTGGTGAAAGATGAGAGAGCGCTACTCCCCCACTCCCTTGAGCAGGCCCGTCCGCTCGTTGAACTCCTCGATCAGCCGGTCAATCTCCTCCGCCTGGCGGTGGACCCTCTCCCAATAGTCGGGGAAGTCGGACCACTGGCTCTCGAGTTCCTCGGCGGACTTCCCCATCTGCTCGACCCAGGTGAAGTATTTGAGGTTATGAATCCTCTTCCGGTCATAGTAAGACAACTCGAGCATGTGCTCGGTCGTCTGGCCCAAGAGGTAGCGGTGATAGGCGATCGCCGCCTGCTCCCTGGTGTATGGCCCATAGCGCTCCCGCAGCTCCCTTAGCCTGGACTCATAGAGCTCCATCGAGTCGGTGAAGACCGTGAGGACAACATCCCTTCCAGTCAGCTCATAGTATTTAGCGAACTTGATTGCCCCGAGGAGGTTCCCCACCGAGGAGATCCCCAACAGCGGGAGCTTGGCGATGAAGCCCTCGGGGAGACCCTGCTCTTGGAGATACTCCTGGCCCGCTGGCTCATTGAAGAGCCGGATGAGCTGGATACAGTGCTCATCGTCGATGGCGATCACCATATCGGTATTCCGGACATTGTGGATCCAGGGGACATGCTTGTCCCCGATCCCCTCGATCCTGTGGCTCCCGAAGCCGTTGTAAAGCAAGGTCGGGCACTGGAGGGCCTCGCCCACGGCCAGCTTGCTCGAGGGGTAGAGCTTCTTCAGGTAGTCAGCGCAGCCGAGGGTCCCCGCCGAGCCGGAGGAGAGGACCACCCCTGAATAGCGGCCGTCACGGAGCTCGGCCCGGAGGACCTCCGCCATCGCCGGCCCCGTGACGGCGTAATGCCAGAGGTGGTTCCCCAGCTCATCGAACTGGTTGAAGATCACCACATCCTTCCGGGTCCGCTTCAGCTCCTTGCACTTCTGGAAGATCTCCCAGACATTCGACTCCGTCCCGGGGGTGGCGATCACCTCCCCGGCGATGCGGGAGAGCCATTCAAACCGCTCGCGGGACATCCCCTCGGGGAGGATGGCGATCGACTCGCAGCCCAAGAGGTGGGCATTGTAGGCCCCGCCACGGCAATAATTCCCGGTCGAGGGCCAGACGGCCTTCTGGTAGGTCGGATCGAATTGGCCGGTCACGAGCCGCGGGACCAGGCACCCGAAGGTGGCCCCGACCTTGTGCGAGCCGGTGGGGAACCACTTCCCCACGAGGGCGATGATCCGGGCCGGGACGCCGCTGAGCTCTTGAGGGATCTCCAGGTAATTGACGCCCCCGAAGAGCCCGCCGTGCTCGACCGGCTCGTTCTTCCAAGTGATCCGGAAGAGGTTCAAGGGGTGGAGCTCCCAGAGCCCGAGGGCTTTGAGCCTCTCCTTGATCCCCGCGGGGATCAGGTCCGGGTCCCGCATCTGGGCGAAGGTGGGGATGATGATCCCCCGCTCTCGGGCCCTTGCGACCGCCCGTCGAAGTCCCTCCTCATTTATGGAAAGGTCAATCATCTCCTTCCCCCCTCCAATAGGATCATGGTCAGTCATAAGAGCGCCCGCTCGAGGAAGCTGAGCAAGACCCCGAGTGCACGCTCAAGAGAAGCTAATTCTACATACTCATCGGGCCGATGGGCCAGGGAAATCGAGCCCGGGCCATAGATCACGAACGGGACCGGGACCTTGGGGAAGATCGTAGCCGCATCGGTGCAGTAGGGGGCGATCCCCGGGGCCACCTCGCCGGCCAAGGCCAGGAACTCCCGAACATAGCCGTTAGTCCTGTCCGAGAAGACCGGTGGATGGTAGCTCAAGAGCTCCTGCTCGAATCTCGCGCCGGCCCTCCTTGCCTCCTCTTCCCCCAGCTCACTCACCAGCTTGATCGCCCTCGCTTTATCCTCCTCGGAGATGACCCGGAAGTCCATCTCCACCTCGGCTCTGTCGGGCACTACATTGACCCGCCAGCCGCCGCGGAACTGGCCGATGTTAAGGGTCGTCCGCCCCAGCCCCTCGACCTCGGGGAACCTCCTTAGCTCGGCATTGAGCCGGGTGCAGAAGGCCGCGGCCGGAAGGAGGGCACTGACCCCAAGCTCGGGGGTCGAGCCGTGGGCCGCCCTCCCGAGGAAACGGGCCTTGAGCCAGAGCTCGCCCTTCTCTCCGATAAAGACCTTCCCGTCGCTCGGCTCGGCCACGACCATGAACTCGGCCTCCGCGAAGTAGCCACGCTCCACCAGGGTCTCAGCCCCGCGATACCCTTGCTCCTCGTCGGCGGTGAGGGCCAAGAGCAAGGTCTTCCTTGGGCTTCGCTTTCGGCCCCTCGCATTCGCGGCGATCAGCTTCGCCGCCTGGAGGATCACCGCCACCCCGGCCTTCATGTCCGCCGCACCGCGGCCATAGAGCCTTCCATCCTCGATCAGGCCCTCAAACGGGGGCTTGGTCCAAGGCTCGTCCTTCTCCACCGCTACGGTATCGAGGTGGCCGCAAAGGACGAGGCTCCCCCGCTCCCGCCCGGGGAGCCGGCCGACCAACGAGCCCCTTCCTGGCCCGAGCGGGACCAGCTCGGCCTCGAGCCCACTCACGATGAGGTAGTCTTTAATATACCTCGCGATCCCCTCCTCATCCCCCGGGGGATTAGTGCTCCTGATCCGGACGAGCGAACGGGCCAGCTCGATGGCCTCATCGAGGGCTTGCTTCGGTATCTCCATCATTGATCGCGAGCCCGGATTCAGCTAGGTTAGGGGGCGAGCCCTAGCTTCCTCAAGGCTCGCTCGAGCTCCTCGAGGCTCGCCCCAATGGTGTATGGCCCCTCAGCTTCGGCCTGAGCGGCCTTCCTGGCCGAGGCGATGTTCTTCAACCCGCTACCGGTGATCATGACCACCACCCGCTCACTTCTGCTCAGGCGGCCCTGCTCGGCCAACAAGCGGAAGCCGGCATAGGCCGCCGCGGCCGCGGGCTCAGCGAAGATCCCGGTCCGCCGCGCCAGCTCGGCCATGGCCTCCAGGATCTGCTGATCGCTCACCGAGATGAAGGAGCCCTTGGCCGCATGGATGTATTTTACGGCCTTGACGATGTCCCTTGGCTTCCCCACGGCGATGCTGTCGGCGATCGTGTCCGCCGCTTGGTCCTCGATCGCCACCTCATCCCCGTTGTAGCGCTCGAAGGCCCGCTTGATCGGATCAGCCCCTTGGGCCTGAACCCCCACGATCCTGGGGATCGCCTCGATGAACCCCAGCTCCAGAAGATCATGGAAGCCCTTATAGATCCCGCTGATCACTGAACCGTCCCCTACGGGGACGAGGACCAGGTCGGGGATCTCCCAGCCGAGCTGCTCCGCGACCTCTAAGGCCCCGGTCTTCTTCCCCTCGACCAAGTAAGGATTGATGGCCGCGCTCCGGTTATACCAGCCATAGCGCTCGGCGGCCTCAAGACAAAGGTCGTAGGCCTGGTCGTAGCTCCCCTCGACGGCCAACACCTTAGCCCCGTAGATGAGGAGCTGGGTGAGCTTGGCCTCAGGCGCGGCCTTGGGGACGAAGATGATCGTCGAAAGGGGGGTGCTCGCGGCGAAGCCGGCGAGCGAGCTGGCGGCGTTCCCCGTTGAGGCGCAGGTTATGACCCTCTTCCCCTTCTCTTGGGCCTTGATCACCACGATCGCGCTCGCCCGGTCCTTGTATGAGGCCGTGGGGTTCAGCCCGTCGTCCTTGATGTAGAGCTCTCTTACGCCATATTCCCGGGCGAGGCCGTCAAACCGGTAGAGCGGGGTCCAGCCGACCCGCAAAGGCTGGATGTAGCGCTCGTCCTCGACCGGGAGGAGCGGGAGATACCGCCACATCGTGTAGTTCCGGCTCTTCTTCAATGCCTCCCGGGTGAAGCCCCGCCTGATCTTGCCGTAGTCGTAGAGCACTTCCAGTGTCCCCCGGCGAGGGCCGCACCTCGGGCAGGTGTAGTCCAGCTCCTCGGGGCCATAGACCGAGCCGCAGGTGATGCACCTTAAGGCCGCGACCTTCACTCTATTTGATCCTCTTCCAGAGCCGCTCAGCCGCGCCACGGGCCTCACGATAGATGGCCTCCTCCTCGACCCCCAGGAGCCGGCGGTCCCGCATCACGACCTTGCCATCGATGATCGTGGTCAGGACATGGAGGCTCCCCGCCAGGCCGAAGAGGAGGTGGCCCATGAAGTTTCCTTCATTCAGGGGCGTGGGCGGGAGGTAATCGACCAGGATCAGGTCGGCCTGATAGCCCGGCCTGATCCTTCCGGCCTCGACCCCGAAGAGCCGCTTGACGATAGCATAATTGTTCTCGAAGAAGACCCTGTGGGCCAGGTCGAAGCCTAGGGCCTTGGGGTCCTTGCTCGCGAGCTTATGGACCAAAGTCATCGCCCGCAGATCCGAGAGCATCTCATATCCGAAGCCGTCGTTCCCCAGCCCGACCAAGATCCCCCGGGCCAGCATCCCCGGGATATCGGCGACTCCCACGGCATTGTTCATATTGGACTGGGGATTGTGGACCAAGATCGCACCTGTCTGGGCTAGGATCTCCTTCTCTCGATCATCCAGGTGGACCCCATGTGCCAGGACCGTCTTTTCGTTCAAGAGCCCGAGGTCCCTCAGCCGCTCCGTCACCCTCTTCTTGTATTTTTTCAGCGAGTCGTCTTGATCCTCCGGCCCCTCAGCGAGGTGGATGTGGAAGCCCGCCTCGCGTTGGCCCAACTCGCGCTTCAGCCGCTTCAAGGTCGCATCGGAGAGGGTGAAGGAGGCATGGAGGCCGATGAGGGCGCTTAAGCGATCATCCCCCTCGGCCCCGGCGTAGTCGAAGAATTCGATGTTCTCGGCGATCCCCTCCTCCGCGGCCTTGGGCCCGTCCCGGTCGGAGGTCTCATAACAGAGGGAAGCCCTCAACCCTAGCTCATCGACGATCGCCTTCTTGATGGCCCTGAGGCTCCCGCGGATGCTGTTGGGGCTGGCATGATGGTCCACGATCGTGGTGACGCCGCTCTTGACGAACCCGAGGCCCCCGACTAGGGCGCTATAGTAGA
>JAPWVC010000117.1 GCA_028275195.1 Candidatus Acetothermia bacterium | reverse complement strand
CCCATCGTCCCCGAGGGGACGAAGAGGGCCGCCTCCAGCCCCAAGAGTTCGGCCGCCCGCTCCTGGAGCATGTTGACCGTGGGGTCCTCGCCGTAGACATCGTCCCCCACCTCAGCCGCGGCCATCGCCCTCCTCATCCCCGGGGTCGGCTTGGTCACGGTATCGCTCCTCAGATCGATCATTCTTCCCAGCCCTCCTTCCCGATCAAGGGGAGGAAGCTGCAGGGGACCAGCTCCTCCCGGAAGATTAGCCCCTCGAGCTTCTGAACCAATACCAGCTCTTGGAGGTGACGGTCCCCCGTGGGGATCACGAGCCGCCCGGGGTCGGCGAGCTGGGCCAATAGTGAGGCCGGGACCTGAGGGACCGAGCCGCTGGCGATGATCCGGTCGTAAGGGGCATATTCCGGCCAGCCTTGGGTCCCATCCCCCAGGCGGAAATGGATATTCCGGTAGCCCAGCTCGCCGAGGAGCCGTTCGGCCCCCTCGAGGAGCTCAGCCACCCGCTCGACGGTGTAGACCTCGGCGGCCAGCTCGGCGAGGAGCGCGGTCTGGTAGCCTGAGCCGGTCCCGATCTCCAGGACCCGGTGGTCCTGCTGGATCGCGAGGGCCTCGACCATCAGGGCCACGATGTATGGCTGAGAGATCGTCTGCCCCGCGGCGATCGGGAGGGGATGGTCCCCGTAGGCGAGGTGCCAGAGCGGGCGGGCGATGAAGAGGTGCCTTGGGACCTTGAGCATCGCCGCGAGGACCCGCTCATCCTTGATCCCCCGCCGCCGCAGGTCCAGGACCATCTCTCGGCGGTCTCGCTCGAGCTCCTCATCCATCGGCTCGCTGCTCGCGGTAGGCTCGGACGATCGCCAAGGCCTCAGCCTCGGCCTCCTGGGGGACCATGATCTGGACCTCCGCCAGCCCGTCGACGGTGACGGGGTAGATCGACTGGGGCCCCCGCTCCCGCATCCGGCACTTCACCCCCGAGCTCTCTAGAAGGGCCCGGACCACCTGGGCCTCGGCCTCGCCCCAGGCGCGGTAGACCGTCACATACTTCATTCCGCCCCATTGTAACACGGCCCGCCGCCGGAGCGTAAGTCCAGCTCATTGTGGACGATGACGATGCAGTGGTCGGCATGGAGCGAGAGCGGGCCGAGCGAGAGCCAGGGGAGATCGGCCATCAGCTCCAGCTCCTCAGGCCGGAAATCGAGGTGGTCGCTCAAGACGAACCCGACATCTCTCGCGAGCCCGGCCTGCCGGATCGGCGAGCCCTGTTCATGGAGGAGGAAGAGCTGCTCGACCCTGGCCTTCGCCTCGGCCAAGACCGGCCTCAGCCCCCGCTGGGAGATGAAGATCCCCGGAGTGGACTCCAGCTCTCCTTCCCCCTGGAGTGCCCCGCGGAGACGGAGGGCCTTCTGGACCAAGGCAGCGGTCGAGCGCTCGTCGGGGTTGAGGTGGCGGAGGCGCGAGCCGACGAGCCTCAAAGTGAGCTGGTCTTGCAACACCAGGTAGAGCTCGGTATCCCGCCGGAGGCCGTGCGAGATGAGGAATGAGCTGGTGATGCACCGGCAGAGGAGATCGAGCCGGCCCGCGCTCCCCGGGAGGTCGCTCAGATTGAAATCTGGTGTGATTGCCGCGTGATGCCCGAGGACGATGAAGAGCCGCACGGCCTCAATCTAGCCGATCCCCGCCGGGTTGTAAAGCCTCCGAGCCGGCCGGGCACTTGCAAACCGGCCGGGCTTTGGTAAAATGGGGCGAACATCGGGTTGGTCCTTATCACCTCCTTAATGGAAGGGCTTGGCCGACCCGTAAGCGGTGTCAGTCCCGCGAGCCTGCCAGGGTTTTGCCCGCTCCCCCAGCGGGATTTTTCCCCAGCAGCTCCGGGATGGCGGCCTAGGCCCGCAGGCCAAGCCCTCCCCACCTCCCCCTTCTTCTCCCTCGCCGGGCCAGACCCAGCCCAGGCCCGGCTATGAACCTATGGATGGATGGGTCGAGTCGGGCCAGGGGTTAGGTAGGGATTGAAAATCACGGCGATTTCTGCTACCATCTCCCTCGAGAGGAGGTGGCAGATGTATTGGTGGGTCTGGCTCTTCGGCTTCTGGTTCGTCTGGCTCATCATCCTGCTCGCGTTCCTCACCGGCTCGGGGGGCTATTAGGCTAGGCCCTAAAACTTAAGGCAATCGGGGCCTGTCCCGCATAAGGCCCCTCCAATCAAGGGAGGTGGTGTACATGGCTCCACGAAGGGGTTCCTCAGCCCTGCTTATTTTGCTTTTCCTCTTCTTCGGCTCCGTCCTGGTCGGGACCGTGGCCTTCGGGCCCCAGGCCGAGGCAGCGGAGTTGACCGTCCTGGTCTCGACGGACAAGCCGGAATACCAGTCTGGTGAATTGGTCACGATCACCGTCCGGGTCCTCCTCGATGGGGTCCCGGTCGCATCCCGGATCGAGCTGGCCTACATCGATATCGCCTATGACTCCGGCTCGACCTTCAGGCATTACATCACCTGGGACTTCGTCCCCGTGGCCACGGGGGTCTTCGTGGCCCAAGCCAAGGCCGGCCCGGCCGGCCTCCGCCAGGTCTATGTGGCCGCGAGCGCCACGATCACCGAGGGCTGCTGCTGCCGGACGATCTGTGCCTCCGGGGTGGCCTACTTCTCCGTCAAGCCGGGCTGCGCCTGCCAGCCATGCTACTGCTACCAGCCTTGCTGGTGGTGGTATCAGCCTTGTCAGCCCTGCCAGCCCTGCCAGCCCTGCGTGCCATGCTGGGCTCCTGACTTCTTCGTGAGATACAGCGTTACGATCGTCTCCGAAGACCCGCCGGTCTCGTTCTCGCTCCCTGCCCATGTGATGAGCGCAATCTTGCAGCGGGCGAATCCCGTGACCTTCCGCGAAGCTGCGCCTCACAGCGTGATGTGGAGTTCCGTCCCCGGATTCGGCTGGGTCAACGATGCCCTTTCCGACTTGGGGTTGACCCTGGACCCCGCGACCGGGAGGATCAGCGGGAATATCGACCTCAGGCGGGTGCGGAAGGATAGATACTACTTCTTCATCGAGGCCCTCAATCCCGCGGGCGAGGTCGTCGCCGGGATCTGGATCGAGATCGCCTTCATCTAGGCTGGCGGATTAGCTCTAGCCCCCTGCCCGACGGCTCGGCCCGCACCGGGCCGTCGGGCTCTTCTTTTGCCTTGACCTGTTGGGGCAAGGCCAGGCTAGCTAGAGCTGGGATGTGCAGTGGGGGCAGCGCTTGGCCTTGACCGGGATCGTGGAGAAGCAGTAGGGGCACTCCTTGGTCGTGGGCTCCGCCGGAGGGGCCGCCTCGCGCCGCTTGAGCCGGTTGATGTAGCGGACGATCAAGAAGACGGCGAAGGCGATGATCAAGAAGTTGATGATCGTGTTCAGGAAGACCCCGTAGTTGATGGAGACCGCCCCGGCGGCCTTGGCATCCGCCAGGGAGGCGTAGGGCCCGGGGGGAGTCCCCTCCTTCAGGACGAGGAAGAGGTTCGAGAAGTCCACCCTCCCCAGCGCCAGCCCAATTGGGGGCATGATCATGTCGGAGACCAGTGAGCCGATGATCGTTCCGAAGGCCACCCCCATGATGATCCCCACGGCCATGTCCACCATGTTCCCCCGCATCACGAACTCCTTGAACTCCTTCAGCA
>JAPWVC010000126.1 GCA_028275195.1 Candidatus Acetothermia bacterium | reverse complement strand
GGCCAATTGCAAACCTTGGGCTTCCCGAGCCAGGGCGGCTGACCCCGCAGGAGGCCGCCAGTTTCCAGCGGGCTCGCCCTCGGGGTCATCCCTCGCCATTCCTACCCGCATTAACCTCAAATCGCCCGAAAGGGGGATGAATGCAGTTCGGCTGGGTTGCGGTTTTGATCCTGCTTGGCCTGCTCATCGGCCTTCAGCCCGATGTTTACTATGTCACCAAGCTCGAGCGGGGCGATCTTGTCTATCCCACCCTGAGCGAGGCCATCGCCGCCGCAAAGCCGGGGAGCACGATCAAGGTCAAGGCCGGGGTCTACCGCGAGAACCTCATCATCAATAAGCCCCTGCGGATCGAGGCCTTCTCGACCGAGGAGGGAGTCGCTAGGGTCGTGATCCAAGCCCGTGACCCTGCTCAGCCGGTCTTCAAGGTCCTGGCGGACGGGGTCCGACTGAGCGGGCTTGTAATTGAGGGCGGGAGCGCGGGGGTCGAAGCTGTGGGCGTGAAGGGAGCCAAGCTCATCGCCAATGTGGTCCGTGGGAGCGAGGCCGGACTGGTCCTCCGCGGGGCTCAGGGGAGTCTCCTCCAGGGGAACGAGGTCCGGGCGAAGGTCGGGCTAGTCCTCGAGGCCGCCTCGGGGAACAAGCTCGTCGGGAACGAGGTCTTCGGGGGCGAGCTGGGGCTTCGGCTCTCCAATTCCCAGGAGAATGAGCTGAAAGGGAACAAGTTCGAGGGCCAGACGGCCGTCCTCCTCCAGGCTTCCCATCGGAACAGCTTCTTCAAGAACCGGCTTGCCGGGTCCGAGCGGGGGCTAGTCCTCGACCGCTCGGGTGAGAACCTCTTCAAGGAGACCGAGCTGGCCGGGAGGAAGCCGCTCGAGCTCCTGGGGGAGGCGGTCGAGGACTGGCTCCAGGAGATCGATACCACCAACAAGGTCGAGGGCCGAGCGATCTACTACCTCGTGGGGAAGGAGGGGCTCGAGCTCACCCCCGCTCAGAACCCCGGCTACCTCGCCCTCATCCGGTGCAAGAACATCGCTGTCTCCGGGGTCGAGCTTGAGGGGGGCCAAAGCGGACTCTTGCTCATCGAGACCGAGGGGGTGACCCTCCGGAACAACCGGCTCTTTGGGGCCGAGGTCGGGCTCAAGCTCTGGCGGACCAAGAACAGCCTCCTCGAGGGGAACACCATCACCGGCGGGGAGGTGGGGATCCATCTTCTGGACTCCTCCGGGGAGATCCTCTCCCGGAATAGCGTGAGCGGGAGCGACCTGGGGATCCTCATCGAGGGCGGAGGCGGCCACCTCCTGGAGGGGAACGAGGTCTCCGGGGCAAGGCGGGGGATCAGCCTGGCGGGCTCGAATGGGAATAGGCTCAAGGGGAACACCGTCCGCGGGAGCAAGGAGTATGGCCTCCTGCTCGACTCCTCCGCGGGGAACTCCGTGCTGAGGAATGAGCTGCTGGGGAATTGGGTGGGGATCTTCCTCCAGAATGCCAAGGCCAACACCATCCTCGAGAACCGGGCCAGCGAGGGCCAGTATGGGCTCTATCTCGCCAACTCCTCGGGGAACGAGATCGCGGGGAACGACCTCTCGGGGAACGGCCGGGCCGGGCTGGGGGGCTCCCTCGAGGGGAACAAGCTCGGGGAGAATAAAGGCTGAGATGAGCGGCTCCCTCCCCCTCGATGGGGGAGGCTGAGTGGGGGTGATCGTTGGGCTGGCTGGACCCCCAGTGCCAAGCTAAGCCCGAGCCCGGCAGTTGACTTCCCTTCCCGCCCTTGCTACTATGTGGTCCATCGGATCAGTTCAGGGGTGAGCAGCCAGGGATGTATATCATCATCGTCGGGGCTGGGGCGATCGGGACCAATCTCATCGAGATCGCCCTCAAGGACAAGCACAATGTGGTGGTGATCGAGCGGGACCCCAAGCGGGCGGAGGAGATCAGCCGCCACTATGATGTCCTGGTCGTCCAGGCCGACGCTGCCTCCGCGGAGGCCCTGCAGGAGGCCCATGCCGAGCGGGCTGACGCCCTGATCGCCACGACTCGCGACGACGCTACGAACCTGATGGCGATCTTTCTGGGGAAGGAGGCGGGGATCCCGCATTTAGTCTCGGCGGTGAATCATAAGGAGCACCTGGCCCTCTTCCAGGAGCTGGGGGCCACGACGATGGAGAACCCCGAGGAGATCGTGGCCCTCCACCTCTACAATTCGATCAAGCGGCCCCAGCTCGTCGATCTGGTGACCCTCGCCGGAGGGGCCCAAATCTTCAAGGCGACCGTCACCGAGAAGTCCCCGCTAGTGGGGAGGCCGCTCCGAGAGAGCGGGAAGCAGGGGAAGATCCCGCAGTATACCTTGATCATCGCCGTGGAGCGGGAAGGGAAGCTGATCATCCCCTCGGGGAATACGGTCCTCCAGCCCGGTGACCTGATCACCGTCTTCTCCAACGAGCGGGCGAGCGACGAGCTGGTGAAGCGGTTCACCGGCTAGTATGAGATCCCGCAGGTCCAGCTTGGCCCGCAATGCCCCGATCGTCCTGCGCGACCTCGGGCTGCTCATCCAGGTCGTGGGCTTGATGGCCCTCCTCTCCCTCCCCGTGGCCCTATTCTTCCGGGAGCATGAGGCGATCCCTCCCCTCCTCATCACTGCGGGGATCACCTTTGCCCTCGGGTTCGGGACCTTCTGGCTCTTCCGCCGAGCGGGTGAGCCGACCCTCGCTCACGGGATGGTCATCTCCGCCTTAGGGTGGCTGATCGTCCCCCTCTTCGGGGCTCTCCCGATCTACCTTATCTCCCTCCGGCTGGTCGGGGCCCAGGGGCCGGAGGCGGCCCAGACGGTGGTCGAGTTCACCAAGCCACTGAACGCCTTCTTCGAGGGGATGTCCGGCTACACCGGGACGGGGCTGACGATGGCCCTCCGCCCGGAGGACCTCCCCCGGACCTTGCAGTGGTGGCGCTCATTCATGCAGTGGATCGGGGGGGTGGGGGTGATCCTCTTCATGCTCGTCCTAGTCACTGGCCCCGGGGCCCACACCCTTTACTACGCTGAGGCGAGGCAGGAGAAGATCTACCCCAGCA
>JAPWVC010000132.1 GCA_028275195.1 Candidatus Acetothermia bacterium | reverse complement strand
CATCCGCTCGACCGTGAGGACCATCTGGTGGATCTTCTTGCTCTATACCGCTGGGGCCAGCCTCCTCTTTTGGGCCGTGGGGATGCCCCCCTGGGATGCGCTCAACCACGCGATGACCGCCCTGGCGACCGGGGGGTTCAGCATCCACTCCGACTCGATCGCTTATTACAATAGCGTCAAGATCGAGCTGGCCACCATCCTGGTGATGATCCTGGGGGCCCTCAGCTTCGCCGTCCACTACCAGTTCCTGCGGGACCGGAGGTTCAACGCCTTCTTCGAGGACCCCCAGAGCCGGTGGTTCCTGGCCCTCGTCACCGGGGGGATCGTCCTCTTGGGGCTGGAGGGCCTCTTTCGGCTCCCAGGAGCCCTGGCCTTCCGCCAGGCGGCCTTCCAGTTCTCAAGCGCCCTCGCCACCGCCGGATTACAGTCCGTGAAGTCCGCGGAGCTCAAGGGCTCGAGCGAGACGGCCAAGTTGATCCTCGCCCTGGCGATGGTCTTCGGCGCGGCCGCGGGCTCGACCGGCGGGGGGATGAAGATGATCAGGGTGCTTACCCTCGCCTGCGGGGTCCGTTGGCATCTCCGGCGGCTCGTCTCGCCCCGGGATATCTTGGTCCCATTCCATCTGGGGCGGCAGTCACTCAAGGAAGAGGAGGCCTATGCCCGGCTCACCGAGGCGGGGATCCTCTTCATCCTCTGGTGGCTCTTCCTCGCCCTCGGGGTGGTCGTCCTCCTCCATCTTACTCCTAGCGGCTTCAGCCTGGGGGATATCTTCTTCGAGGTCGCCTCCGCTCAGGGGAATGTCGGCCTCTCCACCGGGCTGACCGGGCCGGAGCTCCCCGCGGCGGGGAAGCTAATGCTCTGCTTCAATATGTGGTTGGGGCGGTTGGAGATCATCCCGATCCTCCTCTTCCTCAGGGCGCTCTTCCGCGGGCTTGATTAATGGTGCCCCGCTCGGTTATCTTGGGAAAGATGGAGCGGTATTACTACATCGAGACCGATGGGATGGTCTACCTCGTGGAGGAAGGGGGCCGGCTCCGCTTCCCCCGCTCGGTCGAGGGCCTGGGCTTCGAGGTCGAGGTGAAGTGGCCGATGGTCGTCGAGGGGAAGGAAGTCCTCTTCTCCAAGCCGAAGATCGAGTATTACCCCGAGGAGTGGTGGCCGAAGGACCGGATCCCCCTCCTGGACGAGGCCGACCCGCTCGTCCGTGCGGCGGTTCACCTCTCACTCCCGCGGATCGTGGCTGAAGGGGTGATCGTCGAGGGGGACAAGATCCTGCTGGTGAAGGCCAGTCGGGGCTTCCTCAAGGGCTTGTGGAACCTCCCCGGGGGGTTCGTCGGCTATGGCGAGGCCCCAGCGGAGGCCGTAGCAAGGGAGGTGGCCGAGGAGGTCGGCTCTCCCTGCCGTGTCGGGCGGCTCTTGGGGGTGGAGAGCTTCATCGGGAAGAAGAGCTCCATGCACTGGCACATGTTTTTCTACGAGGTCGAGCTCCTGGGGCGGGAGTTCCACCCCGCCACGGACGAGATCGTGGAGGTGCGGTGGTTCCCGCTCATCGAGGCAGTCGAGCTGCTCGGGGACCGGGTGATGAGCCGGAAGATCCGGGAGCTATTCCTGAGAGAGCGTTGAAGGAGGAAGGAGACCATGAGAAGCTTCGTCCTATTGGCAGCTCTGGTGGCTTTGCTCGCGGCCAGTGGCCCCCTCGCCCTCGGCGCTAGTGCCGGCCAAGAAGAGGTAGGGCTAGGGCTCGGGGTCGGAGTGAAGGTCCCCTTGGTGGTCTTCGTGCAGCTCCGGTTCCCCAAGGGCTTCGCCGTCGAGGCCGGACTGGCCGGGACCGGGCCGGGGGTCTTCGCTGCTAAGCTCTACACGCGCGAGTTGGAGCTCTTCGACCTGGCGTTCAGGCCCTTCATCGGCGCTGGGGCTGCGATCGTGATCTTCCCCTGGGGGATCGCTACCGGCTTCTTCGGCCTCACAGGGCTGGAGTATCCTCTCCCCAAGACTCCTCTTCGCCTCTTCGGGGAGGTCGGCCTGGCCCTGGAGCCAGCAGACCCTCCCAGGCTTAGGTTTGGGGCCGATTTGGGAGTGAGGCTCGATTTCTTTTAGCCCTGGGGGTGGTGCCAGTGGGAGCTTGGCGTGAGTATGCCGGCAAACTGACCGAAAAGCTCATGGATGCTGGGAATATCACCTTCGGTGCCCTTATCGTTGGTCAATTCTTAAGTGGCCGGCCTTTCAATTGGGTGATTGCCGGATTAGGAGCGGGGTTTAGATAGGGTTTTACTCCTGGGCCTGGGCGGTGTTACAATGGAAGCGAGGTGAATAAAGCATGTAGCCGCTTGTGGTGATGATCCTGATCGTGCTGGCAGCGGCTGGGACCTTGGCCTTGTGGGTCCGACATCAAGCTTACAAAGCTCGCTAGTCGGGCCTGTGAGCAACTTCATTTCTAACCCAAGCTGTAGGCCCAGCCTGATTGGTGGGCGAAGCAGGATTTGAACCTGCGACCTCCTGCGTGTGAAGCAGGCGCTCTCCCACTGAGCCATTCGCCCGCAAGGACTATTTTAGCGCCGAGCCTGGCAGGAGTCAACCCGTGGCTCGGGCTCAGTGTGATCTGGAGCATGGTCTCCCGCCAATGGTTTGGGTAGAATTCTCTTGAAGGAGATGAGCATCCGGAATCTAGAGAAGATCTTCGCCCCGAAGAGGATCGCCGTGATCGGGGCGAGCGATGAT
>JAPWVC010000020.1 GCA_028275195.1 Candidatus Acetothermia bacterium | reverse complement strand
ACGGCCTGGAGCTTGGGATGGGCCTGATGGCAATGGGCTCCCTGGCCGTGGTCGCCGCTTCGGTGGGCAGGGCCACGTCCCTTGCCCTACTGGTCGCCGGGTCCGGGGCGATGTTAGGAACGTTGCCGTTCAACTGGTATCCAGCCAAGGTTTTTGTAGGTGACGTAGGCACTCTCTCGATGGGGGCGATCATCGCTGCTAGCGTGATGATCGGCGGCTTCCAGGCAGCTGGCGTAATCGTGATCATCCCCTATGTGGCGGACTTTGTGCTCAAGGCCCTTCACGGCTTCCCCTCCAAGGGTTGGGCTGGCGAGCTTGGCCAGGACGGCAAGCTCCGTTGTCCAGTCCAGGGGCCGGTGAGCTTGCCTCAGCTTATCATGAAGTTAACCGGTGGCGTGAGCGAGCAGGCGCTGGTGCTGATCTTGATCGGTATCGAGGCGGTGTTTGGGGCCATCGCGATCATCTTATATGCTCGACTATAGCATGAGGGAGGAGAGTTTAAAAGCTATCTTAGCTGCTCCTTGAGGATCGAGACGATCCTCTCCGCAGCGTGGCCGTCCCCGAAGGGGTTGACCGCGCGGGCCATCTTGGCATATTCGGCGGGCTCATCGAGGAGCCGCTGGGCCTCCTGGAAGATCCTTTCGCGGCCCACTCCCACGAGCTTGGCCGTCCCCGCGGCCAGGGCCTCCGGCCGCTCCGTCCGCTCGCGCATCACCAGGACCGGCTTCCCCAGGGAGGGGGCCTCCTCCTGGATCCCCCCGGAGTCGGTCAAGATCAGGTAGGCCCGGCTCATCAGCCAGACGAAGGATTCGTAGTCTAGGGGCTCGAGGAGGCGGACCCGGTCTGTGCCCTCTAAAGCCCGCCAGACCGGCCCTTGGACCTGGGGATTGAGGTGGACGGGGTAGACGAGCTCGACATCGCGGTTGTGCTCGGCGATCAGCCTCAGGGCGTGGCAGATCTCCCCGAGCCGGCCGAAGGACTCCCGCCGGTGGGCGGTCACGAGGATCAGCCGCTTCCCTTCCAGGTCCAGCCCCAGCTCCGCGAACCTCCGCACTAGGCGGGCCTGGGCCTCGGGGCTCTCCAGGCGCTCGACGGTCCAGAGGAGGGCGTCGATCACGGTGTTCCCGGTCACGAAGATCCTCTCCTCCGGAAAGCCCTCGCGGAGGAGGTTCGCCTTGGCCCCCTCTGTGGGGGCGAAGAGGAGGTCGGAGAGCTCGTCAGCCAGGCGGCGGTTCATCTCCTCGGGGAAGGGAGCGAACTTATCGTGAGAGCGGAGGCCGGCCTCGATGTGCCCGACCCTGATCTTTCGATAGAATCCGGCCAAGGCCCCGACGAAGGCCGTGGTCGTATCCCCCTGGACGAGGACCAGCTCAGGCCGCTCGGCCTCCAAGACCCCCTCCAGGGCCGCGAGGGCCCTCTCCGTAACCTCGAAGAGGCTCTGGTCGGGGCGCATGATCCCGAGGTCAAAGTCCGGGCGGATCTCGAAGAGCTGGAGGACTTGATCGAGCATCTCCCGGTGCTGGGCGGTCACGCAGACCCGGGGGTCGAACTCTGAGCGCTTCCCCAGCTCGCGGATTACCGGCGCGAGCTTGATCGCCTCCGGCCGGGTCCCGAAGATTATAAGGACTCTCATCGCTCGCTCTGGCGGAGGCGGTCGATCAGCCCGACCACATCGGCCACGCCGGGCTTGAGGTTAGGAGGCAGGACCTCTTGGGCCCCTTCGCCCTTCACCAGCAGGAAGGCCCCCTCCTGAGCATGCTTCCCGGTGAAGTGGCTCGCCCCTCCGGCTTGGGCCGCGAACTCGAGCCTGGCCCGGAAGGTAAACCCCCGCTCGGGGAGGAGGACCAGGTCCGGGGCCCGTTCGAGCCAAGGGCCGTGATAGATCTCTTCCTTCCGGCAGGCCCGGCGGACTACCCTCCGGCCATGGAGCTCCAGGCCCGCGAAGAGGTCGAGCAGCTCAGCGATCATCCTCTCTTTATCCTTCGGCTCGACGCTCCCTCGGGGGAAGCGGCCCCTCAGGTTGATGTAGATCCTCGCGGGATCGAGGGCGAAGGCCTTGGTCTTCGAGGAGATGGCCTCGAGGTCCGGGGCGGAAGGGGCTTCTTCTAGCTCGAGGAAGCCCTCCTCTTTCAGGATGAGGTTGACATGGACCTCCTCTTCCAGGCGCTCGAAGCCGTGGTCCGAGAGGGCGATCAAGAGATCTCTCTCATCGAGTCCCGCGGCAATTTCGCCGATGGCCTGATCAATCTTGCGGAGGTGGGCCAGGAAGGCCCAATGATAGGGATGGCCCTCGTCCTCGTAGGCCTCCCAGAGGAAGTGGGCCAGCCGGTCGGTGGTGGTGAAGACGATCATGAAGGTCTCCCACTCCTCCTTCTCCCAGAGCCAGCGGCAGGCCGCGATGTGAGAGGCCAGTGTCCGCTGGAGGTCCTCGAGGAAGAGCTCGAGCGAGCGATGGGCCAGGCCGGAGTCCACATCCAGGCGGTAATCGAGCCGCTCTAGCTCCGGGGCCAATGAGGGCGGATAGACCGCCTTCTCCAGCTTGAGGGCCACGAAGCCGGAGATCAGGACCCCGTTCATGGCCCGGGCGGTAGCAGGGTAAGTGGAGGGGACATTGATGATCGCCGCCCTTCCGCTTCCCTCCCGCTCCCAGAAGGGGGCAGCCTTCAGGTCGGCGAAGCTGGGGAAGGTGAGGCGGTAGCTCCCGGGGGAGAGGTCCGTAAACCCGAAGATCCCGTGTTCTCCGGGGTTCTTCCCGGTGATGATCGAGCTCCAGGCCACGGAGGAGACCTCGGGGATCGAGGAGTCCATCTCCCTGAAGGCCCCCTCAGCGATGAGGGTCCTCATATTGGGCATCACTCCCCTCTCCGCGAGGTCCGCGATCAGCCTGTAGGGCATCCCATCGAGCCCGATGATCACGGCCCTCATAGGCTGGTGATGATCCCCCCGGCGGAGATCTCCTCCCCGCCCTGGCCTCGCGCGAGGACGAACCGCCCGAGTTGGCGGAGCTCTGAGAACCTCGTGGCCACGAGCGGCTGATCCGTGGCGAGTCGGACCGAGCCCACTTCCAAGGCTCCTAGCGCCCTCGCATCCCGCTCCAGGACCGCGAGTGAGGCCGAGTCGAGCCGCTCAGTGATCTCCTCCAGCCGGGCCGGGACCTGTTGGGTGGCGAGCCTCAGGGTGAGCTCCTCGCCCCTCTTTAGCGGCCCTGCCAGGCAGAAGAGGTGGGCCTGAAGCCCCGTGGTTAAATGAGGCTCATCCTCACCCCCAGGCCCGGGCTGGCAGATGATATCCCCGCGGTCGAGCGGCACCGGCTCCTTGAGCATGAGCCCGATGCTCTCGCCGGGATGGGCCTCATCCTCCTCATTTGCGCATAGGCCGAGCTTCGGACTCCAGCGGACGATGGACTCGAGCGTCACCATCTCCCCTAGAGGGAGGAGCCGGGCCTTCATCCCGGCCTTCAGGACCCCGGCCTCGACCCGCCCGACGATGAGCCTTTTGCCCTCGAGCTCATAGACATCCTGGATCGGGAAGACGAGGGGCTTATCCTCCGGGGGGAGCGGGCTGGGGAGGGAGTCGAGGGCCTCAAGGAGGGTCGGGCCGCGATACCAGGCCATCTTCCCTGCCTTCCCGGCGATGTTCTCCCCTTCCCTGGCTGAAATGGGGATATAGGACCTCGGGGCCAGGCCCACGGCCTTAAGGAGGGCCCCGACCTCCTCTTCAACCGCCCGGAAGGGGGCCTCGGCATAGCCCACCAAGTCCATCTTGTTCAGGGCCACGACGATCTCCTCTAAGCCGAGGAAGGAGAGGAGGTAGGCATGCCGGCGGGTCTGTTCTTGCACACCCCGACTGACATCGACGATCAGGACCGCCGCGTCCGCTTGAGCGGCCCCGGTGATCATGTTCTTCAAGAACTCAGCATGGCCCGGGGCGTCGATGAGCACATAGTCCCTCGCGGGGGTGGAGAAGAAGGTCTGAGCCGTGTCGATCGTGAGGGCCCCTTCCCGCTCCTCCCGGAGATGGTCCAAGAGGAAGGCGAACTCCGCCCCGGCCTCAGCGCCGTAGCCATAAGCCCTTGCCGCCTCCCTTGCCTCCTCGAGCCGATCGAGCGCGATCGAGCCGGTATCGTAGAGGAGCCGGCCGATGAGGGTGGACTTCCCGTGGTCCACATGGCCGACGAGGACGAACCGGAGGCTCTCCCTCATCTTCATTTTCATCTTCGGCTTCATTCACATGTAGCCCAGGGCCCGGAGCTTCTGCATCATCTGGGCCTCCTCCTTATCCTGGGCCCGGCCGCTCCGCTCGGAGATCCGGCTCTGGCGGAGCTCTGCGATGAGCTTCTCGATCGTATTCGCTTGGGATGGGATCGGGCGGCAGCAGGGCTCACACCCGATCGAGCGGTAGCGCTCGCCATCCCTAGCGAAATAGAGCGGGACGATCGGGATCCCCTCCCGCGCGATGTATTCCCAGACATCGATCTCTCGCCAGCTCAAAAGCGGGTGGACTCGGATGTGCTCCTCCCCCGCGGCCTTGGTCTTGTATTGGTCCCACAGCTCCGGCGGCTGGGCCCGATAGTCCCAGGTGAAGTCCTCGTCCCTGGGGGAGAAGAACCGCTCCTTGGCCCGGATCCCATGCTCATCCCTTCTGATCCCGAGGTAGAGGGCCCGCCAGCCGTGGGCCGCGATCGCCTCCTTCAGGGCCTCGGTCTTGAGGAGAGTGCAGCACTGGAACCTCCCCCTTTCAGGCCCTATCCCCTCTTCCAGGGCCCGCTCATTCCGCCAGACGATCAGGTCCAGGCCCCACTCCTTCGCATATCTGTCGCGGAACTCGTAGATCTCCCGGAACTTGTAGCCTGTATCGAGGTGGAGGATCGGGAAGGGGACCCGCCCGAAGAAGGCCTTCCTCGCGAGCCAGAGGAGGGTGGTAGAGTCCTTCCCGACCGACCAGAGGAGGGCCACCTCCCTGAACTGGCGGTAGGCCTCGCGGATGATGTAGATGCTCTGGTTCTCCAGCCTCTCCAGATGGTCCATGATCGCTCCTCTTGGCGATCGATGAGATTGAGCGGACGGGATTATACCCGACAGGCATGGGGGCTTCATCTGGCCTTGAGGGGGGTTTGACACCCCCTCTGATCGCGGGGATAATCGACCCGATGGGCAAAGCTGTGCATCGAGCTCGGGGGAGGAAGGGCAAGGGTCGGTCGGAGGCTAAGGCTGGGGTGAGGCTCAAGGGCAAGGCTCAGCCTAAGCCGCGGCGGCCCCGCCCCCGAGCGGGGGTTAGGCTCGAGCTCGGGGCGATCGCAAGCGCCACCTCCGCTGCCATCCCCTCGATCCGGCGGGCCATCACGGCCTTTTTCATCTTCGCCCTCCCGCTGCTCATCTACCTGGGGAATACCGAATACGGCTACACCAAGTCGATCTTCGCCCTCTTCGTCATCTCCTTCCTCTTGGTCCTCTGGGCCCTGGAGATGGTCCTGAAGCGGGAATACCGACTCCACCTCACCCCGCTCTTCCTCCCCGGAGCGGCGCTCCTGGTGGCCGGTGCGCTCTCGATGGTCAATGCCACCTCCCTGGGGACGGCGTTGCAGAGTCTGGGACTCCTCTTCTACTTCTTCGCCTTCTACATGTTCCTCGCCAACACGGTGGAACAGGAGTGGGAGATCAAGCCTTACTTGGGAGTGATCCTCGCCTCGGCCTTCCTCGCCTCGGTCTACGGGGCCTTGCAATACTATGGGGTCCTCCCCGGGGCCCCGGGGATCCCCAGAGGGCCTTTGGCGATCATCTCCACGATGGGGAACAAGAACTACCTCGGGGGCTTCCTCGCTTGCCTGGCCGTCCCCTCGCTCATGCTGGCCCTCGGGCTGAGGGGCTGGCCCCTGCGGGCCTTAAGCCTCCTCGCCCTGGCCGTGATCATTTATGCCCTGAAGCTGATCGACTCGGACGGGGCCTGGCTGGCCTTGGGCCTCTCGGGGGCCTTCTTCCTCGGGGGCTTCCTCTACTTCCGGATCTACCGGTCATTCAGGCTCAAGCGGGGCTGGCCCCTCATCAGCGCAGCGCTCGTAGTCCTTCTGATGAGCTTGCTAGCGGCCTCTCCGGCTTCAGATGCGAACTCTCTCCCTTGGTGGGAGAGGACCGGCTCGCCCTCATGCCAATCCCAGCCCTCCCCTGTCGAGGGGGAAGGAGGCCGCTGGAGCGAGAGCGGCCTAGCCATCCCGGTGATCGACCAGTTGATCAAGCTCTGGGAGAAGAACTCCGGGCGGATCCGGGCCTGGGACTGGTGGGTCGGCTGGGAGATGCTCAAGGCTCACCCCATCTTGGGCGTGGGGATCGGGCACTACAAGATCCAGTTCTTGCCATATAAGGCCAAATTCCTGGCCACCGAGCGGGGAAAGCGGTATAACTTCTACATCCAGCGGGCAGCCCAGGCCCACAACGAGTATGTCCAGGTCGCGGCGGAGATGGGGATTCTCGGGATCTTGGCCGGGGGATTCGCGCTGGTCATGCTTTTCTGGAGCGGGCTCGGGCTCATGGCCCGAGCCGAGGCCAAGGAGAAGCTCACCGCACTAGCCCTCCTCTCAGGGCTCGTGGCTTCCCTAGTGGACGGGCTCTTCAGCTTCCCCTTCCACCTCCCCGCCTCGGCCTTGGCTTTCGTCCTCCTCCTCGGGCTGCTGAACTCCCGCTACCTCCTGAAGGGCCATGAGCCGAGGCTATCGCGCGCTCTCTCGAGCAAGCTCGAGCTGCGCGGCTGGAGGGGCTGGCTCGCCCTCGCCCTGGTCTTGATACTTGGTATCTCGGTCACGACCTTGGCCTATCGCGACTGGCTGGCCGACACCCATCTCGACCGGGGAGAGCGGGCGCTCAAGCTCGGCAAGCTCGATGTAGCCCAGGTTGAGCTGGAGCGGAGCCTGGCCCTGGACTTCGCCCCCGGGAAGGCCCTCTACTGGCTCGGCTCGCTCTACCACAAATTGGGGGACGAGAAGGGCGACCAGGGGCTGCTTGAGCGGAGCTTAGCGCTCCTTGAGCGCTCATTGGGAAGCTTCCAGGTCGAGCCGGCCTACTTCCAGCTCGCCCAGCTCTACCTCAACCTTGGGGATTATGAGCGAGCGATGGAGTATGTGAACAGATTGCTGGCCACCCTTCCCGAGCCGGGGCTGGCCCGCGATGCCCGCTACCTCGCGGCGGTGATCGCCTGGCAGCGGGGGGAGCTGGAGGAGGCCCTGGCGGGGCTCAATGAGGTGTTAGCTAAACAGAGGGACTACGAGATGGCCTATATCATCCGGGCCAGGATCTACCTCCAGCGGGGGGAGAGCGGCCTAGCGAGGCTGGACCTCGAGGAGGCCGGGAGGATTATCGAGCGCAAGCTGAATTCCAGCCGGAGCGAGCTCCTCCGGCTGAAGGACCAGGGGCTCCTCACCCTGGACCGGTATGCCGAGCTGACGGGCGAGCTTAGCCGGCTCGAGGAGGAGAAGAAGACGGTCGAGCGGCTCCTCCAGGGGCTCCCCGAGCGGCCTTAGAGGGCTTTGCAATCCTCGCAGGCCGGGCCTAAAATGGTCTTACCATGCCCTTTGAGTTCCTCAAGCACGCGGTCGAGTGGCTCTTCGGGGAGACGAACGAGCAGAAGCTCCGGCGGCTCCAGCCTTACCTTGAGGCGGTCAACGCCCTCGGGCCGAAGATCAAGGGCCTCTCCGATAGTGAGCTGGCGGCCAAGACCGGGGAGTTCCGCCAGCGGCTGGAACGGGGGGAGAGCCTGGACGATCTTCTCCCCGAGGCCTTCGCCGTGGTCCGGGAGGTAGCGGAGCGCAAGATCGGGCTACGACCGTTCGATGTCCAGGTCCTCGGGGCCGTGGTCCTCCACCAACGGCGGATCGCGGAGATGAAGACCGGGGAGGGGAAGACCCTGGTCGCGACCATGCCGGCATATTTGAACGCCCTCGTGGGGAAGGTCCACATCGTCACGGTCAACGATTATCTCGCCAAGAGGGACCGCTACTGGATGGGCCCGATCTACGAATTTTTGGGCCTGAAGGTCGGGCTCCTCCAGGAAGGGATGGGGATCCCCGAGAGGAAGGCGGCCTACGCTTGTGACATCATCTATGGGACGAACAACCAGTTCGGGTTCGACTACCTCCGGGACAACCTGGCGGTCGCGGTGGACCAGCGGGTCCAGACGGGCCTGGACTACGCCATCATCGACGAGGTCGATAACATCTTGATCGACGAGGCCCGAACGCCTCTGATCATCTCCGGCTCGACGGAGGAGTCGGCCCGCTTGTATAAGAAGTTCGCCTCACTCGCACCCCTGTTCAAGGAGGGCCAGGACTTCGAGAAGGACGAGAAGGCCAGGACCGTCTTCCTCACCGAGCAAGGGGTCCGGAAGGCCGAAGAGCTCCTCCACAAGGACAACATCTACTCCCCGGAGAACATCGAGCTACTCCATCACCTGGAGGTGGCCCTCCGTGCCCGGCTCTTCTTCCATAAAGATGTGGACTATATCGTCAAGGACGGGCGAGTGATCATCGTCGACGAGTTCACCGGCCGGCTGATGCCCGACCGGCGCTACTCCGATGGGCTCCACCAGGCCCTCGAGGCCAAGGAGGGGCTGGAGATCCGCCGGGAGACCCAGACCTTAGCTCAGATCACACTCCAGCACTACTTCAAGCTCTATAAGGGCCTAGCGGGGATGACCGGGACGGCCAAGACCGAAGAGGATGAGTTCAAAGAGATCTACGGGATGGATGTGGTGGTGATCCCCACTCACAAGCCGATGATCCGCAAAGACCTCCCGGACATCCTCTTTAGGAGCGAGGAGGCCAAGTTCAGGGCGATCGTCGACGAGGTCGAGCGGCTGCATAAGGAGGGCCGACCGGTCCTGATCGGGACCAACTCCATCGAGAAGTCCGAGCGCCTCTCCGCCCTAATGAAGCGCCGAGGGCTCAAGCACAATGTGCTCAACGCCAAATACCACGAGAAGGAGGCCGAGATCATCAAGGACGCCGGCCAGCGGGGGGCGATCACCGTGGCCACGAACATGGCCGGCCGCGGGGTGGACATCAAGCTCGGGGAGGGTGTGGCCGCGCTCGGAGGCTTGCACATCATCGGGGCCCAAAGGCACGAGTCCCGGAGGATCGACGACCAACTCCGCGGCCGGGCGGGGCGGCAGGGAGATCCCGGCTCTTCCCAGTTCTTCATCTCCCTTGAGGACGAATTGATCCGGCTCTTCGGGGGGGAGCGGATCGGGGCGCTCATGGACCGCCTCGGGCTGGAAGAGGGCCAGGCGATCACCCACGACCTCCTGACCAGGGCGGTCCGCCGGGCCCAGAAGCGGGTGGAAGAGCGGAACTTCGAGATCCGGAAGCGCCTCCTCCAGTATGACCAGGTCATGGCCAAGCAGCGCGAGGCCATCTACTCCCTCCGGAGCCGGTTCCTCCTCGGGGGTGAGACGGACGAGCAGGAATTGGAAGAATACCTCCGCGGGCTCATGGAGGAGTATGCCGCCGGGCTGGTCGAGCGCTTCCTCCCAGATAATGGGGAATGGGACCTTGCGGGGCTTGGGCGGGCGCTCGCCGAGTTCCAGAACGCCCCCTTTGATCCGGCCCGTCTCAGCCTCGACAGCCGCCGACGCGAGGATTACCAAGAGATCATCGAGCAGTTCTTGCTCGAGAACTACCGAGCCCAGGCCGCCCGCCTGGGGGAGCACTTCCCTCAGGTCGCAAGGTGGATGATCCTCAACATCATCGATGAGAACTGGAGGAGGCACCTCTGGGAGCTCGATGAATTGCGGGAGGGGATCGGCTGGAGGGGCTATGCCGGGCGGGACCCGCTGATCGAGTTCACCAGGGAGTCGTTCCTCCTCTTCCAGGCCATGCTCGCCCGCTGCCAGGAGCAGATCGTCCACTACCTGATCAAGCCCCGGCTCGAGCTCCGCCCGAAGGGCGAGGAGCCTCGGCCACTCTCCCGCCGGGAGCGGCGGCTGGCCGCGCGGTTCAAGACCAAGACTAAAGAGGGCCGGCCGAGGAAGCCGAAGAATTAGCCCCAACCCCGCCTTGCCTTGACAGCCGCGTGGTCCATCGGTATCATTACTTAGCAGTCAAGCTAGTTGAATGCTAAAGGGTCGGAAGATGGACGAGCGGAAGCGGTTGATCCTGAAGCAGATTGTGAGCCACTACATCAAGAGCGGCGAGCCGGTCAGCTCCAGGACCGTCCTGGAGCACTACAATCCGGGGGTCAGCTCGGCCACGATCCGGAACGATATGCGCTACCTGGAGGAGCAGGGCTACATCGCCAAGCCCTACTGCTCCGCCGGGCGGGTCCCCACGGAGAAGGGCTACCGCTTCTTCGTCGACTGGCTCCTGGAGCTGGCGGAGCTGGCCCATCAGGACCAGCACGCCCTCATCGAGTATTACCGCTTCCCGCGGCAGGACCTCGAGCGGCTCCTCCGCCAGACCGCCTTCCTCCTGGCGAATGTCACCGGGCTGGTCGGGTTCGTCCTCGCCCCGGGGCTGGAGGAGACCCACCTCGAGCGGATCACCCTCGTCCCCCTCGGCTCGGACCGGCTCCTCGTGGTCCTCGTCTCCGAGCTCGGGCTGGTCGAGAGCCAGGTGGTCGAGGCCCGGCTCTCCCCGGGTGAGCTGGAGGAGGTCAATTCCCTGCTCAACCTTCGGCTCCGCGGGCAACCGTTCGGGGCGATCCTGGCCGAGGTCCGCCAGTTCTTCGAGCTGGAGGGACGGGAGTGGGTCGAGCCGGAGCTAAGGGAGGCCTTTGCGATCCTGAGCGCCGTCCTCTCCAGGGAGGGGCATCGGCGGCTCCACATCGAGGGCCTCTTGAACCTGATGGAGGCCCTCCTCCGGCAGCCGCGGGGGGCAGAGCAGCTCGGGGTCGTGAAGCTCCTGAGCGATGAGCGGCGGTTCGCCGAATTCTTGAGGGAGGTGGCTCGCGAGGGCGAGGTCCGGGCCCTCATCGGGCGGGAGAACCCCCTCCCCGAGCTCCGCCACTGGTCCGTCATCACCATGGGCTACGGCTTCGGGGTCCTCGGGGGGCTCGGCCCGCTGCGGATGGACTACTCCCGGGCCTTCTCCGCTACGCGCTATATCGGGAACCGCCTCCGCGCCATCCTCTCCAGTGCACGCGAGGAGGTCAAAGACTGATGGAGATGGAGAAGGAGAAGGGGATGGAGATGAGCGAGTCGGTAAAGGGAGAGGCCAAAGCCGAAGCCGAGCCCGAGGCCTCGGCCAAGCTCGAGGAGTATCTCGAGCGGATCAAGCACCTCCAGGCCGACTTCGAGAACTACAAGAAGCGGGTCGCCCGTGAGCGGGCGGAGTGGGAGCAGCTCGTCGAGGACCGGACTATTCTCAAATTCCTCCCGATCTACGACGAGCTGGAGAGGGCCTTCCGGAGCTTCAATCGGAATAATGACCAGGAATCATTCATCGAGGGGGTGGAGCAGATCTTCGCCCACTTCCGGGCGATCCTGGAGAAGGAGGGGGTCGCCCCGCTTGTGGCCCTGGGGCAGCCTTTCGACCCCGCCTATCATGAGGCGCTCTTCACCGTGGAGAGCGACGGTGAGCCAAACATCATCTTAGAGGAGTTCGAGCGGGGCTACACCAGGTGGGGGCGGCTCCTCCGCCCTAGCCGGGTCAAGGTGAGCAAGCCCCGCACGACCGCGAATCTGAAGGAGGGACAGCATGGCTAAGGAGAAGATCGTCGGGATCGATTTGGGGACCACTTTCTCTGCGATCGCGATCCTCGAGGGCGGTAGGCCCGAGATCATCGTCAACGCTGAGGGGGAGAGGATCACCCCCTCGGTCGTGGCCTTCACCGAGGACGGCGAGCGGCTGGTCGGGACGATCGCCCGCCGCCAAGCGATCACCAATCCCGAGAGGACCGTCTACTCCATCAAGCGGAAGATGGGGACAAACTACCGTGTCCGGATCAACATCAACGGGCAGATCAGGGAGTATACCCCGGAGGAGATCTCCGCCTTCATCCTCCAGAAGCTCAAGCATGATGCGGAAGAGAGGCTCGGCAGGAAGCTGGATAAGGCCGTGATCACCGTCCCGGCCTACTTCAACGACGCCCAGCGCCAGGCCACTAAGGATGCCGGGAAGATCGCCGGCTTCCAGGTCGAGCGGATCATCAACGAGCCGACGGCCGCATCTCTCGCCTACGGCCTGGACAAGGAGGGAGATCAGACGATCCTCGTCTACGACCTCGGCGGCGGGACCTTCGATGTCTCGATCCTCTCGATCGGTGAGGGGGTCTTCGAGGTCGTGGCCACCGATGGGGACACCCAGCTCGGGGGCGACGACTTCGACCGGAGGATCATGGACTGGCTGATCGCCGAATTCAAGAGGGAGACGGGGATCGACCTCTCGACCGACCTCAATGCCCTCCAGCGGCTGAAGGACGCCGCGGAGGCGGCGAAGAAGGAGCTCTCCGTGAAGCTGGAGACGGAGATCAACCTCCCCTACATCACCGCCGATGCCCGGGGGCCGAAGCACCTCCAGATGACCCTCACCCGGGCGAAGTTCGAGGCCCTCTGCATGGACCTCTTCGAGCGGACGATCCAGATCACCCAGAATGCCCTGGCTGCGGCGAAGATGGCCGCCAAGGATATCGACCAGGTCGTGCTCGTCGGCGGCTCGACCCGCATCCCCAAGGTCCAGGAGATGGTCGTCGAGCTCTTCGGGAAAGCCAAGATCAATAAGGAGATCAACCCCGATGAGGTCGTGGCCCTGGGGGCGGCGATCCAGGCGGGAGTTCTCGCCGGCGAGCTGGACGAGATCGTCCTCTTGGATGTCACGCCCCTCACGCTCTCGATCGAGACCCTCGGGGGGGTGGCCACGCCGATCATTGAGCGGAACACCACCATCCCCGTGGAGAAGACCAAGACCTTCACCACCGCTGAGGACGGCCAGACGACCGTAGAGATCCACATCGTCCAAGGCGAGCGGAAGATGGCCGCGGACAATAAGAGCCTCGGGCGGTTCCAGCTCACCGGGATACCTCCGGCCCCGAGGGGCGTCCCGCAGATCGATGTGACCTTCTCCATCGATGTCAACGGGATCTTGAGCGTCAAGGCCCGGGATAAGGCCACGGGGCGGGAGGCCGGGATCGTGATCAAGGACTCCTCCCGCCTGAGCGAGGAGGAGGTCGAGCGGATGCGCCGCGAGGCGGAGAAGTATGCCGAGGAGGACCGGAAGCGCCTCGAGCGGGTCGAAGTCCGGAACCAGGCGGACCAGCTAATCTACTCCGTGGAGAAGAGCCTCCGCGAGCTGGGGGAGAAGGTCCCCGCCTCCAAGCGGAGCGAGATCGAGGAGAAGGTCCGCCAGCTCCGGGCGAGCTTGGACCGCGATGCCGATGTGGCCGAGCTCCGCCGGGGGATCGAGGAGCTCCGGGAGGCGAGCTTCGCCCTGGCCCAGCAGGTCTACCAGCAGGCTCAAGCCCAGGCCACCTCCTCCTCCAGCGGGGGGCAAAAAGGCGAGCCGGGGAAGGGCGACTATATCGACGCGGAGTATGAGAAGTAGGTAGATGGCCAAACGGGACTACTACGAGGTCCTGGGCGTATCCAGGGACGCGACCCAGGAGGAGATCAAGCGGGCCTACCGCCGGCTGGCGAAGAAGTATCACCCCGACATCAGCAAGGACGGCGAGAGCGCGGAGAAGTTCAAGGAGGCGACCGAGGCCTACGAGGTCCTCTCGGACCCGGAGAAGCGCGCCCAATATGACCGGTTCGGCCATGTCGGCCCGGAGCAGGGGTTCGACTTCGACCTCCATGACTTCCACCGGGCGAGGGAGGCCTGGGAGGAGTTCGGCTTCGGGCGGAGCGCCTTCGACGAGATCTTCGATATGTTCTTCGGTGAGGGGCTCCGGACCAGCCGAGCCCGGGCCCGCCGGATCAGCCGGGCCCAGCGGGGCGAGGACCTCGAATATCGCCTCCAGCTCACATTGGAGGATGTGGCCTTCGGGACCAAGCTCCGGGTCACAGTCCCAAGGTATGTCGCCTGCGACCGGTGCAATGGGCAGGGGGCCGAGCCGGGCTCGAGGATCGGGACCTGTCCAGTCTGCCACGGGACCGGCCAGGTCGAGTATCGCTACCAGACGATGCTCGGGAGCTTCGTCAATGTCCGGACCTGCGAGCGCTGTGGCGGGACGGGCGAGATCATCGAGCAGCCCTGCTCTAAGTGCCGTGGCCGCGGGCGAGTGAAGGAGGAGAGCAAGATCTCGATCACCATCCCCGCGGGGGTTGATACCGGCTCGAGGCTGAGGCTCGCCGGTGAGGGGAACGCCGGGACCGGGGGCGGCCCGCCCGGGGACCTCTACATCATCGTCGAGGTCAAGCCCCACGAGACCTTCCAGCGGAAGGGGGACGACCTCTACATTGAGGTCCCGCTGAAGGTCACCCAGGCGATCCTCGGGACCACTCTCAAGGTCCCGACCCTCGAAGGGGAGGCGGAGATCGAGATCCCCCCGGGGACCCAGCCGGGGACGGTCTTCCGCCTCAAGGGGAAGGGGATCCCGCACCTGCGCGGCTCGGGGCGAGGGGACCAGTTCGTCCAGGTCAAAGTTACGATCCCTGCCTCGCTCACCCGGGAGCAGCGGCGCTTGCTGGAAGAGCTAGATCGAACTCTCTAGAGGGGCGAAGGCTTGCCCATTTGACAGGCTGAGGGCCTCGATACTAGAATGGCTTGGATTATGGGCATTCGAGCCTGAGCAGGAGGTGCAAGGATGCCCGTTCAGCTCCTCAGGCGTAGCTTTACTGTAGAGGAGTATCATAAGATGGCTCAAGTAGGTATTCTCTCCGAAGATGATCGGGTAGAGCTCCTCGAAGGGGAGATTGTGGAGATGACGCCGATAGGGAGCCGCCATGCAGCCTGTGTGAACCGGCTGAACCGGCTCTTTTCGGATCGGGTGGGAGCTCAGGCCATTGTGAGCATCCAGAATCCTATCCGGTTGAGCGAGCGCTCGGAACCTCAGCCCGATTTGGCTTTGCTCAAGCCCGAGCCCGACTTCTACGCCATGGCTCACCCTGGGCCGGAGGATGTGCTCTTAGTGATCGAGGTGGCTGAAACCTCTCCTGATTACGACCGGGAGTTCAAGATCCCCCTCTATGCCCGGGCCGGGATCCCTGAAGCCTGGCTGGTAGACCTCCAAGCAGAGGCCATTGAGGTCTATCGTAAGCCCTCTCCCCAGGGGTATGGTGAAGTTCGGCGGGCCGGTCGCAACCAGCGGATTGCCCCCAAGCCCTTACCCGAGCTGGAACTGGCTGTAGCCGACCTACTCGGCTAGTAAAGCTCGCGGAGGAGTCCCA
>JAPWVC010000113.1 GCA_028275195.1 Candidatus Acetothermia bacterium | reverse complement strand
TAGCCTCTCTAGCGCCCGGCGGCGATGGGAGATCCTGTTCTTGATCTCCGGCCCGAGCTCGGCCAGGGTCTCGGAGAAGCCCGCGGGGATGAAGACCGGATCGTAGCCGAAGCCGGAGGCCCCCCGCGGCTGAGGGGCGATCTCCCCCCAAAGCTCGCCCTCGGCTGAAAGCTCCCTCCCATCGGGGAAGTGCAGGACTGCCACGGCTCGGAACCGGGCCCGCCGATCGCTCACATCGCGCAAGAGGGAGAGGAGCTTGGCGATGTTCTCCGAATCAGTCGCGCCCTCCCCGGCGAACCTTGAGGAGCGAGCCCCCGGCCCACCGCCGAGGGCCAAAACCTCTAAGCCGGAGTCCTCGGCCAGGACCGTGAGGCCCGTCTCTTCCGAGACCTTGCGGGCCTTGAGGAGGGCGTTCTCCTCCAGGGAGGTCCCTTCCTCGGCCACATCTGAGAAGGGGACCTCCGCGAAGGTGAGGAGCTCGAGCTGGGCCGGGCCGAAGCTGGAGAGAATCTCCCGGATCTCCCGGATCTTCCCCCGATTCTTCGTCCCGAGGAGGACTCTCACCGGCCGGTCACCGGCTCGCTGGCCCAGGCTTACTGGCCGCGGAGGCCCTGGAGTTCGAGCGCCTCGGCGAAGTGGCAGGAGACGAAGTGCTCGCCCCCCAGGTCCCGGAACTCCGGGGTCTTCTGGGAGCAGATCTCCTTAGCGTAAGAGCAGCGGGGATGGAAGTAGCACCCCGAGGGGGGGTTGACCGGGCTGGGGACATCCCCTTGGAGGATGATCCGCTCCATCTGGAAGTCGGGGTCCGGGACCGGGACGGCGGACATCAAGGCCTCGGTGTAGGGGTGCTTCGGGTCGGCGAAGAGCTCGTCGGTCCCGGCCATCTCCACGATCTTCCCTAGATACATCACGGCCACCCGGTCGGAGATGTGCTTCACGACCGAGAGGTCGTGGGCGATGAAGAGGTAGGTCAGCCCGAACTGCTTCTGGAGGTCCTCCAGGAGATTCAGCACTTGGGCCTGGATCGAGACATCCAAGGCCGAGACCGGTTCATCAGCGACGATCAGCTTCGGCTCGAGGGCCAGGGCCCTGGCGATCCCGATCCTCTGCCGCTGGCCCCCGGAGAACTCGTGGGGGTAGCGCTTCATGTATTGGGGATTGAGCCCGACCGCCTCGAGTAGCTCGGCCACCCTCTCCCGGAGGGCCTTCCCCTTGGCGATCTTGTGGACCAATAAGGGCTCCCCGATGATGTCCCCGATGGTCATGCGGGGGTTCAGGCTGGAGTAAGGGTCCTGGAAGATGATCTGCATCTGGCGGCGGAGCTCCTTGAGCTGGCGGCCGCGGAGCTTGAAGATCGGGATCGCCTCATTGTCCTTGTAGAAGAGCGCCTCGCCGGCCGTCGGCTCGATCAGCCGGAGGATCGTCCGCCCGCAGGTCGTCTTCCCGCAGCCGGACTCCCCCACCAGCCCGAGGGTCTCCCCCTCCTTGATGAAGAAGCTCACATCGTCGACGGCCTTCACCCAGCCGACGGTCCGCCGGAAGACCCCTCGCCGGACGGGGAAGTATTTCCGGAGGTTCTTCACCTCGAGGAGCAGCTTGTCCCTATTCCCGACCAAGTTGACCTCACCTCGTTAGGGCTTTATCGCCCTCTCCGCATAGAGCCAGCACTTCGCGTAATGGCCCTCGACCACCTCAAGTGAGGGCGGCTCCTCCTTCTCACAGATCTCCATCACATGGGGGCAGCGCGGGCTGAAGACGCACCCCGGCGGAAGGTCGTAGGGGTCGGGGACGACACCCTTGATCGGCTCGAGCCGCTCCTTCCGCTTCGCGAGCGAGGGGATCGAGTGCAAGAGCCCCTGGGTGTAAGGGTGCTTCGGGTCGTGGAAGACGCTCCGGACATCGGACTGTTCCACCACCTTCCCCATATACATCACGACCATATTGTCCGCCAGCTCCGCGACCACACCGAGGTTGTGAGTGATCCACATTACCGCCATGCGGTAGCGGTCTTGTAGGCTCCGGACGAGGTCGAGGATCTGGGCCTGGATCGTCACATCGAGGGCCGTGGTCGGCTCATCGGCGATCAAGAGGGAAGGGTTGCATGAGAGGGCCATCGCGATCATCGCCCGCTGGCGCATCCCTCCCGAGAGCTGGTGAGGATACTCATCGACCCGCTGCTCCGGGGAGGGGATCCCCACCTGGTGGAGCATCTCGATCGCCCTGGCCCGGGCCTCCTTCTTGTTCACCTTCTGGTGGAGGATGATCGCCTCCATGATCTGGTTCCCGATGGTATAGACCGGGTTCAGGCTGGTCATCGGCTCCTGGAAGATCATGGCGATCTCGTTCCCACGGATCGAACGGATCTCCTTCCCCTTGGGGTTGAGCTTGGTGATGTCGATCACATTGCCATCCCGGTAGTAGAGGATCTCCCCCTCCACGATCTTCCCCGGGGGCATGGGGACGAGGGCGAGGATCGACAGCCCGGTCACGGACTTCCCGCAGCCGGACTCGCCTACGACCCCGAGCGTCTCCTGCCGCGCGATGGAGAAGCTCACCCCATCTACCGCCCGGACGACCCCGTCCTCGGTGTAGAAGTAGGTCTTGAGGTTCTTTAGCTCGATCAGAGTATCTGCGATCTTGACCTCCTCTAGCTAGCGGATGATCGAGAGTAGAAGCCCCAGGACGAGGAAAGCCCCGCCGAGCCAGGCAGTGGCCGTCCTCTTGGGGTCCTTCGTCTCATCCCGCCCGAAGACAGTATACCGCCCCCCGGCCCCGAAGGCCCCACCGAGCCCGGCATGGCGGCTCATCTGGAACAGGATCAGCCCCGTCAGGGCCAGGGAGTCGAGCACGAATAGCACGACAATTAGCGCCCTGAGCATTGGACATCGACCTCGTCGGAGGGGAGTATAGCACAACTCCAGGAGCAACTCAAGTCAACCCCTCGATGCCCTAGGGTCATGGTCATCGAGGCCACTGACCGAGCTCCCTACACGCGCCGCCGGGCAAGCCCCGGCAAGGGCGGGGACTTGACCGGGGGGGGGCAGGTGTGCTATTAAGGGATAGTCTGCAAAGGAGGGTGAGCGGGAGATGCTAAGAGGGAAAATGCTGAAGGGGGTTGGTGTTCTAGCCCTACTGCTGGGGTTGGCACTCCTCGGGTCGAGCGTGCTCGGCCAGCAGCCAGGTGTCACGATCACCGGCCCGAGCACGATAGGCCAGTGCGAGCAAGGGACCTTTACCATCACCTTCACCAATGGCGGCTCAGGGAGCGTCTGCAACATCGTGGTCACCAACACCAGGCCCAATGCGGGCTTCTCCTATGTGGCCGGCACATCTGAGATCACGCTCCACAACGGAGAGCACTACTATGCGGACCCCCAGCAGGCCGGCCTGGATTTAATCTGGTCCATCGACGACATCGCTCCCCAATCGCCGTCCTATGAGCTTCCGTCAGGGCAAAGCCTCAAGGTCGAGTTCGACCTGGCCACCTCCTGCAGCGCCCTCTCGGGGACCGACCAGGTCCGAGTCGACTACAAGGATTGTGCGAGCGGGAGCCCGGGGCAGGCCACTAACTCCATGTCCATCGAGGTCCTTCCCGGGGCGGTGACCATCTCCAAGGAGCCCTCAGTAATTCAAGCCCGCGTGGGCGATACGGTGACCTGGACAATCACGGTGGAGAGCACCGGCCTCGGGCCGATCCGGAATGTAGTGGTCACTGATGTCCTGGGCTCGGGCCTGGCCTATGTCTCCTCCAACCCGCCCGGCTCGAACATCGGCCAGACCATCACCTGGGACAAGACGAGCGTCCCTGCGCTCGCGAAGATGGACCCCGGGGCTAAGGTCGAAATCGCGCTCACTGCCCGGGTCGCGGCCTGCGCGGGGTTGGACAATAAGGCCGATGTCCGCTTCGGCTGCGATGGCGAGACCTGCTATGATACCGCGGTCCAAGGGGGGACAGCCACGGCCTCGATCCTCCTGCTCCTGGGCCAGCCGCTCCTGGACTTCACCCCGCCGAGCATCGCCCTCCCCTACTGCGAGCCGAGCGGGAAGACGGTGACCATGCCCATCAGAAACACCGGGGACGGGAATGCCCGGGATG
>JAPWVC010000079.1 GCA_028275195.1 Candidatus Acetothermia bacterium | reverse complement strand
TCGGAAATCATCATAAGCATAAGCGGAAGGAGGAGAGATATGGAGTATCGCTTCTTAGGCCGGACCGGGCTGAAGGTCTCAGAGCTCTGCTTCGGGACCCAGACCTTCGGCTGGGGTGCTGACGAGAAGACGGCCCACGCGATGGCCGATCGGTTCGTCGAGGCCGGGGGGAACTTCTTCGATACGGCCGACATTTACAATGAAGGCCAGGCCGAGACCATCCTGGGGAAGTGGCTAAAGGCCCGAGGCCGCCGTTCCGACCTCGTTATCGCGACGAAGGTCTTCTTCCCTACCGGCAGGGGGCCGAACGATACCGGCCTCTCGCGCAAGCATATCTTCGAGGCGATTGACAACAGCCTGCGTCGCCTCCAAACCGACTATGTCGATTTATACCAGGTCCACTGCTGGGACATGTCCACCCCTCTGGAGGAGACGCTCCGGGCCCTGGACGACCTGGTGAGGGTCGGGAAGGTGCGCTACCTTGGGGCCTCGAACTTCACTCCTTCACAATTGATGAAGGCCCTCATGCTCAGCGAGATGCACGGCTGGGCTCGCTTCGACTGCCTCCAGCCGGAATACAGCCTCCTTGTGAGGAGCCCGGAATGGGAACTACTCCCACTCTGCCGCGCCGAGGGCGTGGGGGTCATCTGCTGGTCGCCGCTCGCGGGGGGCTGGCTCACAGGGAAGTATCGGCGCGGCCAGCCGCCCCCGCCGGATAGCCGTGCGGGCCGAAGGGATCGCTTTGAAGATCTGCCGGAGCAGCGGGCGAATGAGCAGACTTGGAAGATCATAGACACCTTGATCGAGATCGGCAAGGAGTGCGGTAAGACCCCGGCCCAGGTGGCCCTCAATTGGCTTCTGCAGCAGCCTGGGGTCACGGCCCCCATCTTCGGGGCTCGCACACTCGAGCAGCTCGAGGAAAACCTGGGCAGCACCGGTTGGGCCCTCTCCCCGGAGCAGCTCGCTCGGCTGAACGCCGTGAGCGAGATCCCCCTCCCCTCACCTTATAGCTTCATCGCCAGATACACTCGGACGCGCAGCGCTAGCAGCGCTATATGAGAGGCCAAGGGTTCGGGGAAAGGAGGCGAGGATGGGCACAACTCGGAAAGATGAGAGCCTACGGCTGATGCTGGAGACCGGGGTCGTGGGGGTGGTCCGGACTGAGAGCTCGAAGGAGCTCTTGCAGGTCGCGGAGGCGATCCGCGTCGGCGGGGTCCGGTGCATCGAGATCGCCATGACCACCCCAGGCGCGCTGAGGGTGATCGAGGAGGTAGCGAGCAAGCTCGACGATGTCCTGGTCGGTGCGGGGACAGTCCTCGACCCGGAGACGGCCCGGATGGCGATCCTCTCCGGGGCGGAGTTCATCGTCTCCCCGACTCTGAACTTCAGGGTCATCGAGTTGGCCCAGCGCTATGGGAAGGTCGTCGCCCCCGGGACTTTCTCCCCCACAGAGATCCTCACCGCCTGGGAGGCCGGGGCGGACATCGTCAAGGTCTTCCCCGCCACTCGCTTAGGGCCGCAATACTTCCGGGACATCAAGGCCCCTCTCCCCCAGGTGAGGCTGATGCCGACCGGTGGGGTCGATGCGAGCAACGCCGCCGAGTTTATTCGGGCCGGTGCAGATGTGATCTGCGTCGGCTCGGCCTTGATCGATAAGAAGGCCATCGCGGCCGGGAGGTTTGAGGTCCTCACGGAGAATGCCCGTAAGCTGATCGAGGCCGTTAAGGCCGGGAGGGGAGGGCTATGAGGTATGACCTTGTGACCTTCGGGGAGACGATGATCCGCCTCTCCCCGCCAGATTTCAAGCGGCTGGAGCAGACGGAGTCCCTGAATGTGGCTGTCGGGGGCAGCGAGCTGAATGTGGCCGTGGCCGCCCAGAGGCTGGGGCTCAAGGCCGCCTACATCACCAGGCTCCCGCGGAACCCCCTGGGGAGGATGATCGCCAACAAGGCCCAAGAGCAGGGGGTCGACACCTCCCACATCGTCTGGGCCGAAGGGGACCGGGTCGGGCTCTACTTCGTGGAGTTCGGGGCCAACCCTCGCCCCAGCTCGGTCCTCTATGATCGGGCCAATTCCGCTATGAGCAGGATCAGGCCCGGGGAGGTCCCTTGGAAGGCGATCTTCCAGGAGGCCCGGCTCTTCCACACCAGCGGGATCACACCGGCCCTCAGCCCCTCCGCTGCCGAGGCCACGAAGGAGGCGGTGAGGGCGGCCAAGGAGGCCGGGATCGAGGTGAGCATCGACCTCAACTACCGGGCCAAGCTCTGGTCCCAGGAGGAGGCCCGCAAATGCATGACTGAGCTGATGGGCTATACCGATCTCCTCCTCACCACCGAGGAGGACACTGAGAGGGTCTTCGGGATCAAGGGGAAGGACTATGCCGAGGTGGCGAGGCGGCTGGCGGAGGAGTTCGCCCTCAAGGCCGTGGCGATCACGATCCGGGAGGACATCTCCGTCTGGCGGAACAATTGGACGGCGATCGCCTATGCCAATGGCAGGATTTACACCGACATCACCTATGAGCTGGAGATCGTGGACCGCGTCGGTGCGGGTGACTCCTTCACCGCCGGTTTCCTCTTCGGCTACCTCACCGGGGATGTGGAGAAGGGCCTTAAGTATGGGAATGCCCTCGCGGCCCTCAAGCACTCCATCCCCGGGGACTTGAACTGGTCGACCCTCGAGGAGGTCGAGGCCCTCCTCAAGGCCGGTGGGAGAGCGGGCCGGATCCGCCGCTAGTTGACCTTAGGCAAGGGCGGCGCTAAAATGTGAGCGACCGATTCCCTAAGGAGAGCTGGGATGGCAGAGGTAGTGCTCAAAGAGGTGACGAAGAAGTTCGGGGACTTCGTGGCCGTGAACTCGATCGACTTGAAGGTAGGGGACGGCGAGTTCGTGGTCCTAGTCGGCCCTTCGGGCTGCGGGAAGACGACGACGCTGAGGATGATCGCCGGCCTGGAGGAGGTGACCTCCGGGGAGATCTACATCGGCGACCGGTTCGTGAACAACATCCCCCCGAAGGACCGCGATATCGCCATGGTCTTCCAGAACTATGCCCTCTACCCCCACATGAATGTCTATGAGAACATGGCCTTCGGGTTGAAGCTGAGGAAGGTCCCCAAGAAGGAGATCGACCGGCGGGTCCGCGAGGCGGCGGAGCTATTGGGGATCAGCGATAAGCTGAAGAGCAAGCCGAAGGAGCTGTCCGGTGGGCAGCGGCAGCGAGTGGCCCTGGGGCGGGCGATCGTCCGGAACCCCAAGGTCTTCTTGTTCGATGAGCCTCTCTCGAACCTCGATGCTAAGCTCCGCGTCCAGATGAGGGCCGAGCTCCAAGAGCTCCACCATGAGCTGAAGACCACAACCGTGTATGTGACCCACGATCAAGTCGAGGCGATGACCCTCGGCCAGCGGGTGGCGGTGATGAAGGACGGCCAGCTCCAGCAGTATGACGAGCCGCAGCGGATCTACGACCATCCGGCGAACATCTTCGTCGCCGGGTTCGTCGGGAGCCCGGCGATGAACTTCATCCCGGCCCAGCTCATCGCTGATGACGGGAAGATCTATGTCACCGGGCCGGGGTTCAAGCTACGAGTCCCGCAAGAGAAGGCCGCCGTGCTCAAGGACCACCTCGGGCAGGAGGTCATCTTCGGCATCCGGCCAGAGAACCTCAAAGCGAAGGAGATGCTCCCGACCTTCGATCCGGAGATGGTCTTCCGGGCGAGGGTCCGAGTCCGTGAGCCCCTGGGAGATGAGCTGATCATCTATGCCGAGAATGGGGGCCAGGAGCTGGTGGCGAAGCTCGACCCGCATGTCCGTGTAGCGATCGGCCAGGAGATCGAGCTCGTAGCCCAGATGGAGTTCATGCACGCCTTCGCCAAGGAGACGGAGGAGACGCTCGTCTAGGAGAGCATCCAGGGGCGCGGCTCCGCGCTCTCTAAGCAAAGTTGAGGAGAGGCTGCTGAAGGGAAAGGAGTGACTCATGGCTGTTAGGGTTGGGATCAACGGGTTCGGGAGGATCGGGCGGCAGGCCCTACGGGCCCTGCTCGACCGCTATCCTAAGGAGGTAGAGGTCGTGGCTATCAACGACCTCTTCGAGCTTGAGACTAATGCCCACCTCTTCAAGTATGACTCCAACTACGGGGCCTTCCCCGGGAAGGTCGAGGTGAAGGAGGAAGACAAGACCCTGGTGATCGACGGCCGCCCGATCAAGGTCTACATGGAGAAGGAGCCGGGGAAGATCCCCTGGAAGGCCCTGGGGGTCGAGATCGTCATCGAGGCGACGGGGAAGTTCACCGAGGCTGAAAAGGCACGGGCCCATCTGGAGGCCGGGGCGAAGAAAGTCATCATCACCGCTCCAGCCAAGGGGGAGGACATCACGATCTGCATGGGCGTCAACGAAGGCAAATACGAGCCGAAGCGGCATCAGATCATCTCCAATGCCTCCTGCACTACTAATAGCCTCGCTCCTGTAGCTAAGGTCCTCCATGAGGAGTTCGGGCTCGCCCGGGGGATGATGACCACGGTCCACTCCTACACCAATGACCAACGGATCCTGGATCTGGGCCATCGGGACCTCCGGCGAGCACGGGCGGCGGCGCTCAACATCATCCCCACGACGACCGGGGCGGCGAAGGCCGTCGAGCTGGTCATCCCCGAGCTTAAGGGAAAGTTCATGGGGATCGCCCTCCGCGTCCCGACCCCGACCGTCTCCATCACCGATTTCGTTGCTCTCTTGGAGAAGAAGGCGGAGGTCGAGGAGGTGAATGGGGCCTTCAAGCGGGCCGCAGAGGGGAAGCTCAAGGGGATCTTGGCCTACACCGAGGAGCCGCTCGTCTCGATGGACTTCAAGGGGAACTCTCACTCCGCGATCGTCGATGGCCTCTCGACGCTCGCCATGGGGAACATGGTCAAGGTCCTCGCCTGGTATGACAACGAGTGGGGCTATGCCTGCCGGACCGCCGATCTTGTGAACTTCATCGCCAAGAAGGGGTTATAATGCCGCTGGTCACGAGCAAGGAGCTCTTGGCAAAAGCCAAGGAGGAGCACTTCGCCATCGGGGCCTTCAATGCCAACAATATGGAGCAGGTCCAGGCGATCGTCGAGGTCGCCCAAGAGGAGCGGGCCCCGGTGATCCTCCAGGTGAGCCAGGGCGCGATCCGCTATGCCGGTCTGGAGTATGCCGCCGGGCTGGTGAAGCTCGCCGCGGCCTCCGTCGATGTCCCGGTAGTCCTTCACCTCGACCATGGGACGAGCTTCGAGCAGAACATCCAGTGCCTCCGGGCTGGGTTCACCTCGCTGATGTTCGACGGCTCCGCGCTCCCCTATGAGGAGAATGTCGCGATCACGAGCCGGGTCTGCGAGATCGCCCATGCCGTGGGTATACCCGTCGAGGCCGAGCTGGGGCGGGTCCTCCAGGCCAAGGATGCTAGTCCCGAGGAGGTCGCGGCGGCGATGACCGATCCGGAGCAGGCCCGGGAGTTCATCGCCCGGACTGGGGCCGACTCCCTGGCCGTGGCCGTCGGCTCGGTCCACGCGATGCGGGCGCAAGAGGCGGAGTTGGACATCGAGAGGATCGAGGCCATCCGTGCGCGGACCGGTGTTCCGCTGGTCCTGCACGGCTCCTCAGGGGTGAGGGAGGAGAGCATCCGCGAGGCGATCGCACACGGGATCTGCAAGATCAATGTCGCGACCTACTTGAACCAGGCGTTCGTCCGGGGCCTGAGAGAGGGCTTGCAAAAGTATCCTGATGAGGTGGACCCGCGGAAGTTCCTCGCCCTGGCCAAGGAATACCTTAAGGAGGCGGTCCGGGAGAAGATCCGCCTCTTCGGTTCGGCTGGGAAGATCGGCCTAGCCGGCTGGCGGAGCGGGCCGGCTCAGGTTCGTGGGGCCCGCCCCCGCCCGGCCGGCGCGGTGGAGGAGTAGGCGAGGAGGGAGAGATTAGATGAGGATCGGGGTGCTGACCGGCGGGGGTGATGCCCCTGGGCTCAATGCGGCGATCCGGGCCGTGGCCCGCCGTTCCTTCCAGCTCGGCTGGGAGGTCTTCGGGATCAAGAACGGCTGGCTCGGCCTGATCCAGGGGGAGATCGCCCCCCTCACACCTGA
>JAPWVC010000076.1 GCA_028275195.1 Candidatus Acetothermia bacterium | reverse complement strand
GAGAGGTGGTTCCACTCGCCCGGCCCGAGAATCGGGGGCAGAAGATAATCTAATCCCGCGAGGAGCTCATCCGCCAGCCCCCAGCCGGTGCCGAAGAGAATATACACCGGCTGGGGGGAGGTTTCAAGGTGGGCCCGCAGCTCCTCATAGGTGAGCTGCTTGTAGTTGAGCCGGCGGGCCGAAGTCCCGACTAGGAGGGGCCTAGCCCCCTCCTCCCGCTCGATCCACTCCAGGCTCTCCTCATAACTCCCCAGGACCTCCACCAGCTCGAGGGCCTCCCCGCGGTTATGGCCGATCTTGGTCTCAAGCCAGTAGCGGCGGATCCGGGCGGCGATCCCCTGCTGGGCCGGGATCGGGGTGATGACGAAGTAGGTCTTCACCCCGTAGGTCTTGGCCGCCCGGGCGATGTCGTGGAGATCGAGCCCGGTGAGGGCCGCGGTCGCGACCTCCCCCCGCTGGTTTAAGACCGGGTAGTGGATCAGGCCGATATAGAGGTTGCCCATAACGATCGTGTGCAAGTCAGCGCGTGTCCGCGTTTACATGTTCTCACGGCCCTCGATATAACTCACCAATCGTGCGATCATTGCCGAGATATGCCTGGCCTTGTCGACCAGCTCTTGGGACTCCTCTGCTCCGAGATAATCCAAGCTCCGAGCTATCCTACAACCTTCCTTCCAGGCATCTATGTCCTCGAAGCGCTTGAACTTGGGCATGGGCTCTTTTTAACGTGCACACTTGTGCACATGCACGCTTGCTAGCGTCTTAATAAATCCGGCCGGTTCCTGGCCGTCTTCTCCAGCCGCTTCTGGCGGCGGAACTCCGCGATCTCCTTATGGTCCCCGGTGAGCAAGACCTCCGGGACCTTCAGGCCGCGATAGACCGGCGGGCGGGTCCACTGGGGCGGGCCGACTAGATTCTCGTCGTAGAAGGCGTCGTCCTTGACCGACTCGTAGTCTCCCACCACCCCGGGGACGAGGCGACAGACCGCCTCGGCCACGACCGCCGCGGCCAGCTCCCCGCCGCTCAGGACGAAGTCGCCGATCGAGAGCTCGTCGGTGCAGAGCTCGAGGACCCGCTCGTCCACCCCTTCGTAGCGGCCGCAGAGGAGGATCAGGCTCGCTTCTTTTGCTAGCTCCTTGGCCAACTTCTGGGTGAAGAGCCGCCCGCTTGCGGAGAGGAGGATCACCCTGGGCTTTGTGCCCGGTGGGAGCTGGGCGCGGATGTGTTCGACCCCGCGGAAGAACGGCTCGGGCTTTAAGACCATCCCCGGCCCGCCGCCGTAGGGCCGGTCGTCGACCGTCCGATGCTTATCGGTCGTGAAGTCCCGGAGGTTATGCAAATTTATCTCGATCAACCCCTTCTCCCGGGCCTGGCCGATCACCCCGGCGGAGAAGAAGCCCTCGAGCATCTCCGGGAAGATCGTCAAGATGTCGATCCGCATCCTAGCCTCGTGCGCATGTTAGCGCTTTATAGCACATCGACGACCGTCTCCTTCCCCAGCTTGGCCGCCACATGGTCCATCACGGTCCGGATCGCCTCGACGGTCCGCCCCTCCCGCCCGAGGAGCCGGCCCAAGTCCTGCTTGGGGACGGAGAGGTAGAAGAGCTCGACCTTGGGGGTCGAGATATGGTCGATCTTCACCTTCTCCGGCTGCTCGACCACCCCCGCGACGAGGTATTGCAGGAGCTCTTTTAGCATCTTGTGCGCACGCTAATATGTTGGCAGGCCGCGGAGCCGGCCATTTAACCTAACTTGCTGGCTTGCCGGCCTTGGCCTTATGCCACTCCTCCATCACCCCGAGGCGGGAGAGGAGGCTCCTCGCGGTCTCGCTCGGCCTGGCCCCCCTAAGGAGCCAGGCGAGGGCCCGCTCCTTATCGACCGTCAGCTCGTCCCTCACGGGATTGAAGAACCCTAGGTCCTCGACGACCTCCCCGCCGCGTGGGCGGGCCTCCTCGACCACCACCAGGCGGTAGCTCGGCTGGCCCCGCCTCCCGATCCGCTTCAATCTGATCTTCACCGCCATGAGACCTCCTTCTCGATTCGATCGAGTTCCCCTTTCCCCCCTTACTCCGCCTCTCCCTCAAGTTTAGCTCGGTCAGAATGGCAGCTCCTCCAAGGGCAGCTTCCCGCGCTTCCCCAGCTTCCCCAACTGCTTCATCATCCTTCTCGCCTCGTTGAACCGCTTGAGGAGCCGGTTGACCTCGCTCACCTGGGTCCCGCTCCCACGGGCGATCCGCCGCTTCCTTGAGCCGTCGATGATCTGGGGGTTGAGCCGCTCCTCCCGGGTCATGGAGTTGATGATCGCCTCGACCTTGATCAGCTCCTTCTCCTCGACCCGGATGTGGCCGGCCCCGGGGAGCTTCTCCATGATCCGCTCGAGCGGCCCGAGCCGGCGGACCTGCCTCAATTGGTCCAGGAAATCTTGGAGGGTGAACTCCTCCTTCACCAGCCGCTCGGCCAGCTCCTCGGCCCTTTTGCGGTCGAGCCGCTCTTCCGCCTCCTCGATGAGCGAGAGGAGGTCCCCCATCCCCAGGATCCGGCCAGCCAGCCGCTCGGGATGGAACGGCTCGAGGGCCTCGAGCCCCTCCCCGGTCCCGATGAACTTGATCGGGACCCCTGTGACCTCGACCATCGAGAGGGCCGCCCCGCCACGGGCGTCCCCGTCCATCTTGGTGAGGATGATCCCGGTGAGCCTGAGCCGGCGATGGAACTCCCCGGCGATCGAGAGGGCCTCCTGGCCGGTCATGGCGTCCGCGACCAAGAGGACCTCTTGGGGCCTGATTTCCCCTGCTAATACCTCCAGCTCCTCCATCATCGGCTCATCGATCTGGAGCCTCCCCGCGGTGTCCAGGACCACGAGGTCGAACCCCTCGGCCCTCGCCCGCTCGACCGCTCCCTGGGCGAGCGCCAGCGGCGAGAGCGGGTCATCCCTCTCGGGCTCGGGGCCGTGGTAGGCGTAGCCGAGCCGGGCCGCGAGCTGGCGGAGCTGCTCCCCCGCCGCGGGGCGGTAGATGTCGGTGCAGACGAGCAGGGGGCGCTTGGCCCGCCCCTTCCTCACCAGGTAGTGGGCCAGCTTCCCCGCGGTCGTGGTCTTCCCCGAACCCTGGAGCCCGACGAGCATGATGATGGCCGGGAGACCCGCCCCCCTGGCCGAGAGGTCGAGCTCCGCCCCTTTCCCGCCCATCGTCGCGGTCAGCTCGTCCTTGATGATCTTGATCAACTGCTGGCCGGGGGTCAGGCTCTCTAAAACCTCCTGGCCGAGAGCCTTCGCGGCCACCCGCTCGGTGAAGCTCTTGGCGACCTTGTAATTGACATCGGCCTCCAGGAGGACCCGGCGGACCTCCCGCAGGCCCTCCTCCACATCAGACCGGGTGAGCCGCCCCTTCCGGCGGAGCTTGGTCAGGACCTCCGTCAGCCGCTGGGCTAGGGAGTCGAACATCGCCAGCCGGATTCTAGGAAAAATCGGGAGGGCCGTCAACTTCCGACTCGATCGGATCGATAGGGCCGCTAACCTTAAGGTTGCAGCCCCCCGGCCGAGCATTATAATAAAGCTGAGGTGTATAGCCGATGAGCCTCACTTGGGGGGTTGTCCTCCTCCTCTTGCTCGTGGTCCTCTCAGCTTTCTTTTCCGCCTCCGAGACGGCCCTCACATCGATGGGCCGGGCGCGCTTGGAGTATCTAATTAAGGCCCATCCGCGGAAGGGGAAGGCCCTCCGGGCCTTGCGTGATGATCCGAATACCCTGATCACCGCCCTCTTGATCGCCAATAACTTTGTCAACCTGCTGGCCGCCTCGATCGCTACCGTCCTCTCTATCCAGCTCTTCCGGCCCTATCTCACGGGGGCCCAGGCGGGCCTGGTGGCGACCGTCCTGGTCACGCTCTACCTGTTGGCCTTGGGGGAGATCACCCCCAAGAGCCTGGCGAAGAACCACCCTGAGCGGCTCACCCTGGCCGTGATCTGGCCGGTCTACCTCCTCAGCCGCCTCCTTAGGCCGCTGGTCCACCTCTTCCGCGGGCTGGCCGGGGCCCTGATCAAGCTCCTCCCGCGCTCCTTCCAAGGGAAGGAGCAGCCGGGGGTGAGCGAGGAGCAGATCAAATACCTCATCGAGATCAGCCGGGAGAGAGGGCTCCTGGAGAAGGAGGATGTGGAGATGATCAAGCGGATCTTCACCTACGATGACCTGGCGGCGGAGCAGGTGATGGTCCCCCGGACCGAGGTGAAGGCGATTGAGATCAATACCCCTCTAGAGGAGGCGAAGGAATTCATGGCGAAAGAGCGCCACTCCCGCTACCCCGCATACGAGGGGGATCGGGACAATGTGGTCGGGTTCCTCTATGCCAAGGACCTCCTCCAGGCCCGGGAAGGCCAGTCCCTTCGGGAGCTCCTCCGCCCGCCTTTTTACACCTCGACGACCCGCCCGATCAACGAGCTCTTGCGGGACTTCCAACGGGCCCACCAGCACATGGCCGTGGTGGTGGACGAGTTCGGGGGGATGGCCGGGATCGTCACCCTGGAAGACATCCTGGAGGAGATCGTCGGGGAGATCGAAGACGAATACGACCGCCCGGAGCAGTTGATCCAGCGGGTCGCGGAGCGGGAGTTCCTCATCGACGGGGACGCGGAGATCGACCTCATCAATGAGAAGCTCGGGCTGGAATTGCCCCTCGATGAGGGGGTGACGATCAGCGGGCTCCTGCTCGCGCGGTTCGAGGACATCCCCGAGGAGGGGGAGGCGGTCCAGATCGGTCGGGTGAAGCTCACGGTCGAGGAGGCGAGCGAGCGGGAGATCCTCAAGGTCCGGCTCGAGCTCCTCCCCGAGGCGGGCGGGCCGGAGGGAGAGGGAGCCGCCTGAGTCGCGAGTTGAAGGGAGCGGGCGCTCCCCCTATAATTTGGCATCTCGCTCAAGGAGGAGATCATCATGCTGATGCGGAGGAAGAGGCTCATCCCGCCCCTGCTGGCCCTCCCCCTCTTGGTCCTGCTCGCTATGCTCCCCCTCCCGGCCCATGCTCAAGCCCAAGCCAAAACGGAGGAGGGGGGCTACTCCCGCTATACCCTCCAAGTCCAGCTCGACCCCCAGGCCCGGACCCTCTCCGGGGAGGAGATAGTCGAATATTATAATGACTCTACGGCCCCTCTCGACTCGATCTACTTCCTTCTCTTCCCCAACTTCGGCCGGGAGAGGAACCCCTACCTCGATGGCTCCTATATTGATGAGCAGTATTGGGACGGCTTCGACCCCGCCTACCTGAAGGTCGAAGAGGTGACGGCCCCGACGGGGGAGCGGCTGGAGTATGAGCTGCTGGAGTCCCCGCCGGAGCTACAAACCTACTCCCTGAAGGATACGATCCTCCGGGTCCGGCTCGCTGAGCCGCTCGGGCCGGGCCAGACCGCGAGCGTCAAGCTCGCCTTCCTCACCAAGTTCCCGGCGATGACCGTCGGGGACCAGTGCCATCACCGTGAGATCTTCACCTGGCGGTTCGGGTGGAACCCGATCGCCCTCCCCGCTGAGGGCCTGGGCGAGGGCTTCCCCCAGCCGCCACCGGAGGGATATTTCAGGTTCGCGCTCCCCGCGGCTTGGTATGAGGCGGAGCTGACCCTCCCGAAGGGCTATGTCCTGGCCTCCGGGGCGGAGGAACAGGCCCTCCTCAAGGAGGAAGGGGACCGGCGGACCTTCCGGCTGAGCAATACCCGCCCGGTCCGCTCGATCCCCTTCAGCGCCGGGCCGGAGTTCTCAAGCTATGCCCTCGACCTCGAGCAGCAAGGGGCCAAGACTAAGATCGAGGTCTACTACCTCCCGGACCATGAGGCCCCGGCTCGGCTGCTCGCCACCTATGCCGCGGAGATCCTCGGCTACTACAACGAGCGGTATGGCCCCTACGGCCGGAGGCGGCTGGCGATCGTGGAGTCCTCCGCCCGGGGCTTCTTCGGGATGGGGGCCGACGGGCTGATCATCCTGGGGGACTCCTGGTTCCGGGAGAAGGACCTCGCCGTCCCGGGGATGCTCGACCGGTTCACCGAGTATGTCCTAGCCCATGAGCTGGCCCACATGTGGTTCGGGATCGGGGCCGGAGTGGACTTCAACGCCGAGAACTTCCTGAGCGAGGGCTTCGCCCAATACCTCTCGATCACCTATTATGAGGACAAGTATGGCGGGTTCGGGCCGAATGTCTTCGTCTTCAAGCGGAAGGGGCTCCTCCAGGGCCTGATCGACTATTACCTCGGGTTCTAC
>JAPWVC010000075.1 GCA_028275195.1 Candidatus Acetothermia bacterium | reverse complement strand
GCCTTCGAGCCCTTAGACTCCTGAACCTCTATCATCTCTGCACCACCTCACCCTCAGATTAAGGAAGAGGTGAGGCTCCTGCCGCGACTTTGGTCATGTAAGCGACCTTATTTTTCGCGTTCGAGCGGCTGAAAAGGCCGGTGAGCTGGCTGGACTTTTCAGGGTGGCGTTAAAGCGTCTCTTCCAGGATCGTCAAGTAAAAGTCGGCGGTCAGGGCGAGGCTATCGAGCTTCTCCTTATTGATGATAGTGATCTTGGAATCCTGGACCGAGATGATCTGCTGGTCCCTGAGCCGCTTCAGGAGCTTGAGCAGCGTCTCCTCCGAGATCCCCACCATCTCCGCCATCAGGGCCCGTGGGAGCTCGAGGTTGATGACCGTCCCTGCGGGGGTATCACGGCCATACTTATTGGAGAGGGCGAGGAGGAGCATCGCCAAATTATGGAGGCTCCCCTCAGTCGCGTCCCTGGTGAGCTTGAACTCGAGCATCGCCACCTCGCGGGCGAACCAGCGGCAGAGGGTGAGCATCGCCAGGGGGTAGCGCTGGAGGAATTCCAGGAGCGGCTCAGCGCGGATGAAGACCAATTCCGAGTCGAGGAGGGCGCGGGCGAATTGGATATTCGTCTCCTGATCCTTCATGAAGAGGGCCTCCAGGCCGAAGAACTCTCGCGGGGCGAGGAACCGGAGGATCCGCCGCTTCCTGGAGGAGGAGTATTTCCCGATGAGGACAAGCCCGCTGTAGATGATATAGACCCCGGAGAAGGGGCTTCCCTCCTGGACCACCAGGTCGCCCTCGTTATACCCGACGAGGAGCGCCTCCGCACTGAGCTCCATCAGGGCCTCCTCAGGGAGGCCCTCGAAGATGGCTGAGAAGAAAGGAATAAGCTCGCGCGCCATGCTCTTATTATTGTAAGAGCCAAAACTGGGGAGTTCAAGCTCGAGTAGCGCTGCTCCCCAATCGGTCTCAATTTCCCCTTGCTAAGGGAAGATTGGGGTCTCCTCTCACCGGCCTGGGGGCTAAAAACCGAGCGAGGTGATGAATGAGATGCTCGAACTGAGGCAGACACGGGATTGGGAAGAGGCCTTCAAGCTCCTCTACGGTGGGGATTCCCTCCGGGCCTACCGGAGCCGGAGCTGCGTCAAGTGCGGCCAGGAGTATGATGCCCTCCTCCACCGGGGCTGCTGCCCCTACTGTGGCCACCGCTCGATCCTCGCCCCCTTCCTGGAGAAGGCCGCGGCGGAGGTGGAGCAACTCCTGAAGGAGGCCCAAGGTGTCCGCTGAGCTCGCAGAGCTGGAGAGCCGCCTCGCCCGCCTCTATCAGCTCCTCCGCCAGGGGAGGATCCCCCGCCGCAACCTCCTCCAATACCTGGCCCGCGAGCGGGGCCTGGAGGTCGAGCGGCTGGAGAGCCTCCCTTTAGAAGAGCTCGACCGCTTGATCAAGGAGCTACGGGACCGGAGGCAGCGGGCCTTGCTCCTCGAGCGAGTCCTGACCATCGACATGGAGCCGCTCTTCCCCGAGCTGACCCTGCGGTAGTGGTAAAAAGGTCGATTTGCCCTCACCGGCCTCCCCAGTCTATGCTCACACCGTGCTCAAATCGATCATCGAGCCGATCCAAGCGGAGCTCTCCGGCGAGCGGGCCCTCGATCTGGTGGCCGCGATCACGAGATACCATCGGATCCAGGCCAGTCCGGGCTTCCGCGCCGCGGCGGAGTTCGCGGTCAGGGAGCTGGAGAGGGCGGGCCTGGAGGTCGAGCTCCTCTCCTTCCCCGCGAACCATGAGGCAAAGTTCTGGTCCCTCCCGATGTTCCAGGAGTGGGAGGCCGAGGGAGCGCGGCTCTGGCTGGTCGAGCCGGAAGAACGGAAGCTGGCAGATTATGCTGAGTCCAAGCTAGCATTGATCCAGCGGAGCGGGCCGGCTGAGCTGGAGGCCGAGCTGGTCCTCCTAGAGGACGGCGAGGAGCTAGAGGAGTATGAGGGCCTTGACCTCCGCAAGAAGGCCGTCCTCACTAAGGGTGACCTCCAGAGGGTCTACGACCTGGCGGTCGAGCGGGCCGGCGCTGAGGGGATCATCTTCGACGGGATGCGCGAGTTCCCCATCCGCCAGCGGCTGGACCTCCTCGATGCCAGGCAATACACCTCCTTCTGGTGGAGCGGCAAGGAGCGGAAATGCTTCGGGTTCGTCCTCACCCCTCGGGAGGGGGAGCGGCTCCGCCGGCTCTTCAAGGAGGGGAAGCGGCTCAAGATCAAAGCCGAGGTCAAAAGCCGCTTCTGGGACGGGCAAGCCGAGGTCGTCTCCGCCCTCATCCCCGGAGAGGGGAAGGAGGAAGTCCTGATCGTAGCCCATCTCTGCCATCCTCAGCCCTCGGCCAATGACAATGCCTCTGGCGCGGCGGCGCTACTCGAGGCCGCAAGGGCCCTCCAGGCGCTCATCGCTCAAGAGAGGCTGAGTAGGCCCAAGCGGGGCCTCAGGTTCCTCCTCGTCCCGGAGATGACCGGGACGATCGCCTATCTTGCGACCCATGAGGATGCCATTCCCAAGATGGTCGCCGGCCTCAACCTGGACATGGTCGGGGAGGACCAGGACCGCTGCGGGAGCAGCCTCCTGATCGACCGCCTTCCCGGGGCCACTCCGGGGTTCATCGAGCCCTTGGTCCGGAGGGTAAGGGAGGAGTTCACCCATGAGCTGAAGGGGTTCACCAACCTCGGCGGCTACGCCTCCTTCCGCTACGCCGAGGTCCCCTTCTCCGGGGGGAGTGACCATTATGTCCTCTCCGATCCGACGGTCGGGGTCCCGACGGTGATGCTAATCCAATGGCCCGACCGGTTCTACCATACGAGCCTGGACACCGTGGATAAGGTGAGCCCGAAGATGCTGGCCCTCGCGGCCAACCTCGCCGCCTGCTCTGCCTACTTCGTCGCCAACGCCGGCGAACGGGAGGCCCTCTGGCTGGCCCAGGAGGTAGTAGTCCAGGCCAAGGCCGCGCTGCTCAAGCTAATCCAAGAGCGCCTGGGCGCGGCCCTGGCGGCCGATGATGAGAGGGAGGTCCGGCGGCTCGCCTTGAGGCTGGCCCGGGAGGGGGAATACCTGGCCGACCGGGAGGCAAAGGCTTTAGATTCGATCCTCAGGCTCGCCCCACTCGATCTCTCCGACGAGCGGAGCGAGCTTTCAGAGTTCGCCGGCCATGAGCTGGCCCGGGCCAGGGAGCTCATCGCCCGCGAGACCAGGGTCAAGCTCACTAAGGGGGCAAAGCGCGAGCCTGAGCCCGAACCGTGGGCGGAGCGGGCGGGAAGGCTCGTCCCCATGAGGCGCTATCGCGGCCCGCTCGCTCAGATTCAGCCCTACCTCCGGAAGCTCCCTTGGGAGGACCGCGAGGCCTGGCATCGCCTGCGGAAGGATTTCAAGGATAAGCCCGGGATCCTCCCCACCCTCGCGCTCTACTGGGCCGATGGCAAGAGGACTCTGGCCGAGATCATCGAGCTAGTGGAGCTCGAGAGCGGCGAGCAGGCCGGGGAGTGGCTGGTCCGGCACTTCGAGCTCTTAGAGAAGATGGGGCTCATCGTGCTCAACCGCCGCCAGCCCGCGCACTAGGACCCGAAGAGCTCCTCCAGGATCGGCTCGAGCCGCTGAGGGAAGTTGGTGAAGAGCCCGCTCACGAGCCCTCCAGCGGCGAGCTCGCGCAGCCGGTCCGGGGCGTCGCAAGTCCAGAGGTTCACGCCGAACCCTAGCCGCCGCAGCGCGCTCGCATCTTCTGGGACGAAGGCCCAAAGGCCGGGATGATAAGCGTCGGCTTGAAGTCCCTCTAAGTATCCGACCGGGTCCGGAGGGCGGAGGGCAACTAAGGGGGCAATGGCGAGCTCGCGGTCCAGCCGCTTGATCTCCCTCAAAACTCGCTCATCATAGGAGGAGATGAGCACCTCCGTGGCGATCCCGACCTCTTGGATGAGGCCCAGGACCCTTTCCGCGACCAGTCGAGGGGCCAGATGGACCCCGGGCTTAAGCTCGAGGTTGGCCCGCCAGCCCCGCTTCTTGGTGAAGCGGAGGGCCGCCTCCAGGGTCGGGACCGGCTCGCCGCGATAGCCCTGCTGCTCCTCCTGGGGGACCGCGCCAGCGCGGATCTGCCCGAAAGGATCGACCTCGTTGAACCAGGAGCCGGCATCGAGCCGCTCGATCTCCTCTAATGAAAAGAGATGGACCCACCAGGGCGCGCGGGTCGGGAATTTCCTATGACAATCGGTCGTCCTCCGGAGGGTCGCATCGTGCATCAGGATCGGGACGCCGTCCCTGGTGAACCGGACATCGCACTCCCAGAGGTCGGCTCCCAGCTCATGGGCCTTTCGGGCCGCGGCGAGGGTGTTCTCCGGAGCGAGGGAGGCAGCCCCGCGATGGGCGATGTCCAGGACCGGTCGGGGGAGGGGAGCCCCGCGCCGGAAGATATTAGCGCTTGAAGACATTCCTCAGGATGAAGAGGAGGTTCGCCGGGCGCTCGGCGAGCCGCCGCATGTAGAAAGGATACCAGGCAGTCCCGTAGGAGACATAGATCCGGACTCGGTAGCCCTCATCGGCTAGCTCCTCCGCCAGCCGCCGCCGGATCCCTAAGAGCATCTGGAACTCGAACTCCTCGGGCCCCAGGCCGTTTCGGGCCACTAGCTCCTTGGCTCGGGCGATCATCCGCTCGTCATGGGTGGCGATCGCGGCATAGGCCCCCTTGGCTCGGGCCTCCCGGCTCAGGAGCATCTCTAGCAGCTTGATATAGTTGGCATCGACCTCCCTCTTCTTGGGGAAGGCGATGGTCGCCGGCTCCTTGTAGGCCCCCTTGCAGAGGCGGACATTCGCCCCGAGCGGGATCAGTCCCTCCAAGTCCCGCCCGGTCCGGCGGAGGTTGGCCTGGAGGGCGATCCCCACATTATCATACTTCCTCCTCATTTCACGGAAGATCTCCAGTGTCCGGTCGGTGTAGGCCGAGCCTTCCATGTCGATCTGGACAGAGTTGCCCAGCTCCTTGGCCCGGGCCAAGATCCTCTCGAGGTTCTCCCGGCAGAACTCCGTCCCGATGTCCAGCCCCATCTGGGTCAGCTTGAGGGAGACATGGGCCTTGAGGCCCAGCTCAGCAATTCTAGGGAGGAGCTCCAGGTATTCTGCCGCGGCGGCGCGGGCCTCCGCAGCATTGGTGACATTCTCTCCGAGGTGGTCGATCGTGGCGAGCAGGCCCCGCTCGTTCAGCCCCTTGACGACCTCGAGGGCTTCCTCCATCGTCTCCCCGGCGATGAACCTCCGAGCGGCCCGGCGGGCCAGGTCGAAGTGGAGGACGAACTCCTCCAGGCGCTCATTCCGCGAGAGATATAACAGAACAGATCGGATCAATCCAGCTCACCCGCCCTTCAGCTTCGCCAATCTTCCCGCGATTTTAGTGTGATCGAAATCAAAAGTCAAACCACTCGTTAGAGTTAGGGCCGGCCCTCCCTCTTGACTTACGGTAATTTTTACAGTATACTCGAAAGCCGCGGGGGTGGCTCGGTGAAGGATCTCGGGAGCCAGATTCGAGAACTGCGCAAGCGGCGGGGCTGGACCCTCCAGAGGCTCTCCGAGCGGAGCGGCCTCTCCGTGAGCTTCCTCTCCCAAGTCGAGCGAGGGCTTTCTTCTCTCTCCATCTCCTCCTTGAGCGCCGTGGCCGAGGCCTTAGGGGTCCCGCTCTCCGAGTTCTTCACCATCACCCTCAAGCCCTCGGTCGTGATCCGCTCCCAGGACCATGGAAGGTTCCGGATCGAGGGCTCCCCGATCACCTATTGTGCCCTGAGCGGCCCCCTCAAGAATAAGGCCCTCGAGCCCCTCCTCGTCGAGGTCCCCCCGCACTATGACGGGACCCCGCCGTTCGCCCATCGTGGGGAGGAGTTCGCTTATGTCCTGGAGGGCTCGATCACCCTCACCATCCAAGGGCGGGACTACCGGCTCGAGCCGGGGGACAGCATCCATTTCACTTCCGAAGTCCCCCATACCTATAGGAACGAGGGGGCCGAGCCGGCGAAGGTGATCTGGGTCCTGACGCCGAGACTGCTAGAAGGAGGCGAGCTGAGCGATGGCCAAGAGGCTGGCGATCGACATCGGGGGTACATTCACTGATCTCGTCGCACTGGACGAGGAGACCGGATCAATCCTCCTCGGGAAGGACCATACGACCCCGGAGAACTTCGCTCGAGGGGTGATCAAGACCATCGAGAAGAGCGGGCTCGATCCGGGCGAGATCAGCCAGTTCGTCCACGGGACCACGGTGGTGATCAACGCGA
>JAPWVC010000074.1 GCA_028275195.1 Candidatus Acetothermia bacterium | reverse complement strand
AGCTCCTTCTCGCGGATGTTCAAGAGGAAGAGCCCTTCCGGCCGCTCCAGTCGCCCCTCCCAGACCAGCTCGACCAGCCTCCTCTTCAGCTCTTCCAGGCCGGTCCCGAGCTTGGCCGAGATTTCTAAGACCCCTTCAGGCTCGATCCCCAGGGCCTGGAGCGCCTCCTGCGGGGAGAAGCTCCTCCCGAGGTCGGACTTGTTCAGGAGGAGCAGGGCCCGCTTCCCCGCAAGCGGCCGGGCGATCGCCCGGTCCTCCGCCGTGAGCGGCTCGCTCAAGTCGAGCATGAACAGCACTAGGTCCGCTCCCTCCGCGGCCTTGAGCGCCAGCTCCACCCCGATCCGCTCCACCTCATCCCGGACCTCCCGGACCCCGGCGGTGTCGATCAGCTTGAACGGGATCCCATCCAGCTCGACCCACTCCTCGATCCGGTCCCGGGTCGTCCCCGGGATGGGGGTGACGATCGCCCGCTCCTCCTGGAGGAGGGCGTTCAGGAGCGTGGACTTCCCCACATTCGGCCGGCCGATGATCGCCACCGCCAGGCCCTCACGGATGATCCGCCCGTCCCGACCGTGCTCGAGGAAGTAATCCACCTGGCGGAGGGCCCCCTCGAGCTCCCCGAGGAGGCGCCCTCTGGGGAGGGCCTCCTCCTCGTATTCGGGGAAGTCGATCCCCACCTCGATCCCCGCCAGCAGGTTCAAGAGTTTGGCTCGCAGCTCTTTGATCGGCCGGGAGAACCGCCCCTCGAGCCGCTGGATCGCGCATTCCAAGCCGAGCTCGGTCTTGGCCCGGACGATGTCCAGGACCGCCTCGGCCTGGTCGATCGAGATCCGCCCGTTCAGGAAGGCCCGCTTGGTGAACTCCCCCGGCCCGGCAGCCCTGGCCCCTTGGGCCAGGACCAGCTCGAGGACCCTCCTCAAGGGGACGAGCCCCCCGTGGCAGTTGATCTCCACCACATCCTCGCGGGTGTAGGTCCGCGGAGCCCGCATCACCGCTATGAGGACCTCATCGACCTTCTTCCCGCCATCCTCGATGAAGCCATAATGGATGGTGTGGCTCGGGACATCCTTTAGGCTGGTCCCTTTCGGTGAGCGGAAGATCTGATCGGCGATCTCGATCGCCTTTGGGCCGGAGAGGCGGACGATCCCGATCCCGCCCTCCCCAAGAGGGGTCGAGATGGCCGCGATCGTGTCCGTCTCAAGGGGATCGCTCCTCATGATCCACACCTTCGCGGTCTGCCTTAGAGGGCCGTTCCTGGCGGTCCACCGCTTCGCGGTCCACCTTCCGCGAGGTCGGCTCGATGATCACCCTCCGCTCCGCGCCCTTCCCCTCTGAGTAGGTCCGGACCCCGGCGAAGTTAGAGAGGGCCTCGTGGATCGCCTTCCGCTCCCAGGGCTCCATCGGATTGAGCCTGATCCGCTTGTGGTCCCGCTTCGCCTCCTCCGCCAGCCTTAAGGCCGTCTGCCGGAGCTCCTCCCGCCGCCGCTGGCGGTAGTGGTCGACATCGAGGTGGATTCGCAGGCCGGACTCTTTCAGCTTCAGCCGCCGCTTGAGCGCGAGTTCCAGGAGGTAGCTGAGGGCCCGGATCACCGCGCGGTCCTGGCCGGAGATGGTCTTGAGCCCCTGGAGGTTGACCACCAGCTCTCCCCCTTCCTCTTGGACTTCCAGGCGGTGCGCCGCCTCGCTCTCCTCGCCCAGGATCTTCAATAGCCCGGAGAGGTATTCCCGGATCGCGGCCTCAACTTCGGGCCTCATCGCTCGCTCCCTCTTTCTCCGGTTCCGGCCCGGGCTCAGGCTCGAGTGGCACCGGCCTGAGCCGCCCCAGCTCGCGGTTGATCAGCCATTGCTGGCCGATCTGGAGGACGGTAGTGAAGAGCCAGTAGAGCCACATCCCCGCGGGGAAGTTCCTCAGGAGGAAGCCCATGAAGATCGGCATTCCTAGGATGAGGAGCCAGTTCGGCTTCTGGCCCCCTGTAGGGGTGAAGAGCCAGCTCTGGAGGACCATGGCCACGACATTCAAGACAACGATGATGTAGTAAGGGTCCGCGACGGAGAGGTCGGCCATCCAGAGGAACCCTGGGGAGAGGTGGACCCTCTCGGCGGAGTAGAGGATTGCCTGCCAGAGGACATAGAGTATGGGTAGCTGGATCAGGAGCGGGAGGCAGCCGGAGAGGGGGTTGATCCCCTCCTTCCGGTAGAGCTCCATCATCTTCTTCTGGAGGAGTTCCCGGTCCTGCTTGTAGCGCTGCTGGAGCTGCTGGAGCCGCGGCGCGAGCCGCTGCATCTTCGCCATGGAGTAGTATTGCTTCCGCATCAGGGGGAAGAGGACGATCCGGACGACAATCGTGAAGAGGATGATCGCCCAGCCGTAGTTCCCGCTCAGCCGATAGAGCCAGTCGAGGAAGCCCACGATCCCGATCAGGGCCCAGCCGAAGGGGCCGACATCGACGAGCCTCTCCAAGCCCGAGAGCCGGAGCAAGGTCCACTTCGGCCTCCCGGCGTAGAGGGTGAACCGATAAGTTCGTTCCTCCCCGGGCGCGAGCTCGAATCCCTCGGCCTTGACCCCTAGGACCTTCCGTCCGCGCCCGTCCAGCTCGAGGCTCGGTGCGAACCCCGCCTGGCGGCTCAAGAGGAAGAGGGCCGCGGACTTGGCCACTACTCCCAGGCCGTCGAATCGCCCGTAGCTTGGGGGCACGACTCCCGTCCTCTCGCCATCGAAGAGGTAGCGGACCTCGGCTGTGACGAACTGCCCCCGGAGGACCTGAAATTGGTCGGTCCCCACAAGGAGCTTGAGCTCCTCAATAGGGAGCGACCTCCCCCCGGCATTGCTCAGGACAAGCTCGCAGTCGACGGTGTAAGAGGGGTCGTCGCGGATGGTGTAGATCTTCCTCAGCCGCAAATCCCCGGAGGCCTTAGAGAACTCGAGCTGGATCATCTTCTCCTCCCTCCGGAGGAGGCGATATTCCCAGGGGCCTTCCAGGCCGGAAAGCTTCAGTGTGAAGGGGAAGACCCCCTCAGGGGCGAAGCTCCGGGCGAGAGTCTGAGGGTCGGTCGTGGCGTCGGCGACCATCTCATCTCGCCGCTGGCCGTAAGGGGCAAAATAGAGGAAGGCGCTCCTCAGCTCCCCTGCCTCAGTAGAGAAGAGGTAGCTAGTCAGCCTGGTCCGGACCTCGATGTCGTAATAGCCCTCGCGTTCGTGGATCAGCGGCTCGGCCAGCTCGGCCCGCTGGGCGGCTAGGGCTGCTAGCCCTGCGCCCGCGAGCCCGCTTGCGATCACTAGCGGGGTTAGGAGGATGACTGCCAGGAATATGGTGGTTCTGGGCATCTATTTCTGCCTCCCTTGTTGCGCCGATCTCTTTCGGTAGTGTAATCGACCGGGGGCAGAGGTTTCAACCGATCCGATTGCTTTCGGCAAACGGCGAGGGTAAACTTAGGGCGATGTTCACCGGGATCGTCGCCGGGCTAGGTAAAGTCCAAGGGCTCACCTCGGGGAGGCTGGTGGTCTCCCCGCCGCGCGAGCTCCTCCCTCCAAAAGGGGGGAGCATCGCCGTCAATGGGGTCTGCCTCACCGCTGCCGAGGTGGGGCCGAGCTGGTTCGCCGCGGACCTGAGCCCGGAGACCCTGGCCCGGACGAACCTCGGCTCGCTCCGTCCCGGAGCGAGGGTCAATCTCGAGCTCCCTCTCCCGGCCGACGGGCGGTTCGCCGGTCACTTCGTCCTCGGCCATGTCGATACCGTCGGGGAGATCGTCGCCATCCGGCCCGAGGGCGAATCCCATCTCTTCACCTTTGCCGTCGAGCCCCGGTTCGACCGCCTCTTGGTCGAGAAGGGCTCAGTGGCCGTGGACGGGATCAGCCTCACCGCCTTTAACATCCGGGAGGGGCATTTCGATGTGGCGGTCATCCCCCATACCTATCGGGTGACGAACCTCCAGGACCGCCGCCCGGGGGACCTGGTGAACATCGAGTTCGACATCCTCGGGAAGCATGTGGCGAAGCTGCTAGGGCTGAAGGAGGAGGCATGGGCTTCGATCCGCTAGAGGAGGTCATCGCGGCGATCAGGCGAGGGGAGATGGTGATCGTCGTCGACGACGAGGACCGGGAGAACGAAGGGGACCTGGTGATGGCCGCGGAGAAGGTCACCCCGGAGAAGATCAACTTCATGGCCAAATATGCCCGGGGGCTGATCTGCGTCCCCCTGACCGAGGAACGGGCCGATGAGCTCGGGCTCCTCCCGATGGTCGGGAGTGCCCGGGAGAAGGAGGCGAACTTCACCGTCTCCGTCGATGCAAGATATGGGATCACTACCGGGATCTCGGCCTACGACCGGGCCCTCACGATCCAGCTCCTCGCCTCACCCGCGGCCGGCCCGCGGGACTTCGTCCAGCCCGGCCATGTCTTCCCCTTGAGAGCCAAGCCCGGAGGGGTCCTCCGCCGGGCCGGCCACACCGAGGCGAGCGTCGACCTAGCCCGCCTGGCCGGCCTCTACCCCGCGGCGGTGATCTGCGAGATCATGAACGATGACGGGACGATGGCCCGTCTCCCCGAGCTGCGGGAGTTCGCCAAGCGGCACGGCTTGAAGATGACTTCGATCGCCGATCTCATTAAGTATCGTTCCCAGCGGGAGAAATTGGTGAAGCGCGAGGCCGAGGCCGATCTCCCCACGGAGTTCGGCCACTTCCGGATCGTGGCCTACAGTAACGAAGTCGACGGGAAGGAGCATGTGGCCCTGGTGAAGGGCGAGGTGGCGGGGAAGGAGAATGTCCTGGTGCGGGTCCATTCGGAGTGCCTGACCGGGGACACCTTCCTCTCCCAGAGGTGCGACTGCGGTGAGCAGCTCCACGAGGCCCTGCGGAGGATCGAGGCCGAGGGGGCTGGAGTCCTCCTCTACATCCGGCAGGAGGGGCGCGGGATCGGGCTGTTGAACAAGATCAAGGCCTATGCCCTCCAGGATCAAGGGCTGGACACCGTCGAGGCCAACCGGCGGCTCGGCTTCCGCGAGGACCTCCGGGACTACGGGATCGGGGCTCAGATCCTCAAGGACCTCGGCCTCTCCTCGATCCGGCTCCTCACGAACAACCCGAAGAAGGTCGTGGGCCTGGAGGGCTACGGCCTGAGGATCGTGGAGCAGATCCCCCTCCAGGTCGAGCCGAACGTGCATAACTACGACTACCTCCGGGCCAAGCAGGAGAAGCTAGGCCATATCCTTCATCTCCCGGAGAGGGGGCCAAGATAGGATGAGGGAGTTCCAGGGCTCACTCCGCGGGGAAGGGCTCCGGATCGCCATCGTCGTGAGCCGGTTCAACAGCGCTATCACCGAGCGCTTGCTCAAGGGGGCGGTCGAGCGGCTCCTCCAAGGGGGGGTCAAGCGCGAGGACATCGATGTCTATTGGGTCCCGGGCTCATTCGAGCTCCCCCAGACGGTCCGGAGGCTGATCAAGTCCGGGAAGTATGACGGGCTCATCCCGCTCGGTTGCCTCATCAGGGGGGAGACACCGCACTTCGAGTTCCTGGCCCGGGCAGTGACGGCGGAATTGGCAAGGCTCAGCCTCGAGGGGACCCCGCTAGTCTTCGGGCTCCTCACGGTCGACACCCCGGAGCAGGGGCTGGCCCGCTCGGGGCTGAAGTCCCATAAGGGGGCCGAGGCGGCCGAGAGCCTCTTGGAGCTGATCGACCTCCTCCGCCAGATCTGATCCGATCAGTTGAGGATGGCCCGGCCGAGCCTGGGGACGACGATCTACATCGTCAGTCAAGACGAGAACTCCTGGGACGAGGAGGCCCGCTCCGCCCGGGAAGTCGGGGCGGAGCACATCACGATCCACCTAGAGTATCCTCTGGGGAACGGCCGGCTCCGGGAGCGCCAGCTCCGCCGCTTACGGAACCTCCTCAAAGGGAAGAGGCTCCTCCTCCGAGCCCCCTCATCCTGGCCCTCGCTGATCACCCCCCATGAGGGCCTCTACCGGCTCTCGCTCCAGGAGCTGAAAGAGACCCTGGCGCTCGCGCCCGCCCTCGGGGTCGAGCTCTTCATCCTCCGAGGCGGCGCGGCCCCCTTCCAGAGAGGGGTCGAGCCCATAGCCACGGGCCAGCTCCGGGAGGGGCTCCGCGAGCTAGGCTCGCTCGCCCAGGAGATCGGCCTGACCCTGGCGATCGAGAACCTCTCCTGGGGGTATCCCTCTCGAGCGGGCGAGCTGGAGGAGACGCTCGCGTTCGCCCCGAGCCCGGGCCTGAAGTTGAGCCTGGACCTTGGCCAAGCCCGAGCAGGCGGGGAGGAGCCGGTCGAGCTGCTCCGGCAGCTCACGAAGACCGAGAGGCTGGTCCGAGTCGCGCTCGGGCCGGGTGAAGAGCTAAGGCCGCTCCTCGCCTACCTTGAGGGGGTGGCCTTCCTCACTCTCGACTTCCCACCGAGAGGGGCTCTCCCCCAGCCCGGGCGCTGGAGCTTGATCCAAGAGGAACTTTTAAGGCTGAAGGCCGTCCTGGAAGAGTGGGCAGAGCCTA
>JAPWVC010000123.1 GCA_028275195.1 Candidatus Acetothermia bacterium | reverse complement strand
ACCCGATAGAAGGTGAGATAGCCTAAACTGGCCGGCTGATTGGAGTGGAGATGGGACTGAGGCCCATCAAAGGCGGGGAGATCCTCATCGAGCCCCTCGCGGCCGAATCTCTCGGGATCAGGTCGCTCGCCACCTTCGTCGTCACCGCCGATGTGAAGGTCCTCCTCGACCCTGGCGTCTCCCACGGCCTGAGGGCGCTCCTGCCCCACCCGCGCGAGGCCCAGGCATTGCTAGAGGCCGGCCAGAGGATCTTAGCCCGGGCGAGGGAAGCCCCGGTCTTGGCGATCTCCCACTACCACTTCGATCACTATATGCCGGCCTTCAGGCATTGGATGAACTTCTCTTCACCGGAGCTGGCCGAGGCCCTCTACTCCGGGAAGGAGGTCCTCCTGAAGTCCCGGGAGAAGGGGATCAACTTCTCCCAGAGGAAGAGGGCTTACTACATCTTCCAGCGGCGGGACTGCCGGCTGGTCGTGGCCGATGGGGAGGAGTTCCACTATGGCCGGACGAGGCTCAAGTTCTCCCCGCCACTGGACCACGGCGAGGAGAGGACGCCCTTGGGGAAGGTCCTGCTCTGCACTGTCTCCACCCCGCATGAGCGGTTCCTCTTCGCACCGGATGTCCAGGGCCCGATAGTCAAGGCCACCCTCGAATACATCTTAGCTGAGGGGCCAGACCTGCTTTACATCGGCGGGCCGCCGACTTATCTGGAGAGGCGGGTCCGGGCCGAGAGCCTGGCCGCGGCCAGGGCGAACTTATGTGAGCTGGTAAGGCATATCCCGAGAGTGATCGTCGATCACCACCTCTTGAGGGATCCCGACTGGCCGGAGTTCCTGGCCGAGGCCAAGGAGGCCGCAAACGCTCGCGGCCACCAGCTCGCCTGCACGGCGGAGTTCCTCGGGGAGGAGATCCAGGACCTCGAAGCTCACCGCTCCGAGCTCTATAGGAAGGAGCCGCCCCCGCCGGACTGGCCCGAACGGCTCCGGGCGATGGAGTATTAGGCCCTGCCTGCTCCCGCCTTGGGACCGAATTTTCACCCTCCTGTCATTCTCTTTCCACCCCGCCTGCGCTAAGCTGGCCTGCGAGAACTCTCTTAGCCATCCCGAACCCTCCATGGTCGTAGGGGGTGAGAGGGCCTAAAGTCGCGGAGCCACTCGCCAGCTAGGGTGGCTCGCGGCTCTTTATTGGAGGACGATGTGGGTGCTGGTATCGGTCACCCCATCGATCTGGTGGATCTTATCGATCATCTTCTGGTGGACATCCTTGATGTCGTTCACCTCGGCCTTGACGATCGCATCATAGCTCCCGGTGATGGGATAGGCCTCCTTCACCCCATCGAGCCGGGCGAGCCGCTCGATCACCGGGACGATCTTCCCCGCCTTAATGTGGACTAGGATAAAGGCCTTCACGCTCATGCTCGGCCACCTCCAATAGTAATGGTATCTTACCAAGGGCGGGGAGCGGAGGCAAAACTTCGCCCCATCCCAAGTCGGGGCTATAATCCTAACTAACCATGGGCTACCGTTACCTCGTCCTCGGAGCGGGGATGCAGGGGACGGCCGCGGCCTACGACTTCGCCCGGTTCGGCCAGGCTGAGGCGGTCGTCCTGGCCGACCTCGACCCTGAGCGGGCCGAGGCGGCGGCGAGGCGGGTCAACCGCCTGACGGGGGGAGAGCTGGCCCGCCCGGCCCAGGTCGATGTCACGGACGAGAGGGCGCTCTTGCGGGCCCTCAAGGAGGCCGATGTCGCCCTGAGCGCCGTCCCTTACCGCTTCAATCTGGGGATCACGAGGGCGGCCATCGCCGCTGGGGCGGGGATGTGCGACCTCGGTGGGAATACGGAGATCGTGCTCGAGCAGCTCAAGCTCGATCCCCAGGCCAGGGGAGTCGGGGTCACGGTCATCCCCGACTGCGGCCTCGCCCCGGGAATGGCCAATACCCTGGCGGTCTATGCCATGTCGAGGATGGAGCACCCACGGGAGGTCCGGATCTGGTGCGGCGGGCTCCCCCAGCGCCCCAGGCCCCCTCTAGGGTATAAGCTCGTCTTCAGCATCGAGGGGCTCACCAACGAATACTTCGGGAAGGCCTACATCCTCCGGGAAGGCCAGGTCCGGGAGGTCGAGACCTTCACCGAGCTGGAGGAGCTCGAGTTCCCCCCGCCGGTCGGAAGGTGCGAGGCCTTCATCACCGCTGGGGGGACCTCGACCTGCCCATGGACCTTCGCCGGGAAGCTCGAGACCTACGAATACAAGACCGTCCGCTACCCCGGCCACTACGAGAAGGTCAAGACGCTCCTCGAACTGGGCTTGCTTGACCCCGAGCCCGTGGAGGTCGGGGGCGTCAAGGTCGCGCCGCGCGAGCTCTTCCACAAGGTCGTCCCGCCCCGGCTCGCCTTCCCCAAGGAGAAGGACCTTGTGGTCCTCCGGGTCACCTGCCGCGGGGAGGATCGCGGCATGTCGATCGAAGTCCAATTGGACCTGATGGAGTTCCACGATGAGGCCACCGGCTTCTCGGCGATGGAGCGGACCACAGCCTTCCCCGCGGCGATCGTGGCGGAGATGATCGCAAGAGGCGAGCTCGAACGCGGGGTCATCCCCCTCGAGCGGGCGGTCCCCCCGGAGCCGTTCGTCGCGGAGTTAGTGCGGCGAGGGTTCCGGCTCACACTCACGGAGACGGTCAGGCGGCCGCTCCGCTGACCTTCAAGATCGCGAGGACGATCCGGACGATGATCAGGGCCCAGCCGACGATAACAACGATCCAGATGATCCTCCTAGCGAATCCGTAGATGGCGAGGAGGATCGTCAACAGGGCCAGCACGCCGATAGGGTCGATGAGCTGATCCAAGACCGATCCGGCCTGGGGGAGGATCGCCTGGATCGCCTTGACCACCAACTGGCCGAGGCCATGGGAGATCGAATGCATGAAGGCCAGGAACTGATTGAGGAGTTCGGGCCGCCCCTCTGGCCCTGTCCCCTGAGCCCCTTGAATAGCCCAGCCGCTTAGCGTCCAGAGCAGGCCCACTCCCGAGAAGATGCCGAGCCCTCTCAATTGCCCCACCTCCCCTAGGAGGTTTATTATAGCATGCTCGCCGGGCTGACTTGGGAAGGGCGAGGGGGAGGTTCCCGGGATATGTTGAGGGCTATCGTGCGATGGGATGCGCTCCCTCCCATTCTGTCATCCAAATTACAGATCTCTCCGGAGGAATATGCTATGAAGGGGGCGAGCGGAGG
>JAPWVC010000032.1 GCA_028275195.1 Candidatus Acetothermia bacterium | reverse complement strand
GCGGAGGTCATCCAAGGCAGGATAGCGCTCATTCATTCAGAGGCGCTACAAGCCTTGAGGGGGCTAAAATCCTGGCCAGCGAAGGAGGTGGCGGTGGAAAGTGCACTCAAGGGAGCGGCTCTCGATCGGCTGATCAAGCCCCATTTAGGCGGGGCAAAGAGCAAGCGGCTAGTCTATTCTAAAGGGGAGTATATCTTCCTCCCCGGGGACCCGAGTGACACCGTCTATCTGATCACCAAGGGGCGAGTAAAGCTCTCTTACCCTGCGCCTGGCGGGGAGGGCGGGCCGCTGACGCTCTCGGTCCTCGGGGAAGGCGAGCTCTTCGGGGAGATGGCCCTCGTCGGGGCGGAGCGACGGGAATTGATGGCCCAGGCCTTGGAACGGACCTCGATCTGGGCTATCGAGAAGGAAAGCTTCCTCCGCCTCCTCCGGGGGAGCCCCTCCCTCGCCCTCCAGGTCATGGAGCTATTTATCCGCCGGTTGCGGCTCCTCGAGGAGAGGATGTTGGAGCTCTTCTTTCATGACCCTCTCGCCCGGCTCGCGCTCCTCCTCGGCCAAGACTCCCAAGAGGAGGAGATCCCGCTCCAAGAGGGTGAGCTCTTGAGGTTGCTCAGGGTGGCGATGGCCGGGAGGACCATTGCCACCCCTCTCCCCCAAAGCTGCCCCTCCGAGGATTAGCTAGCTTGCTTGCCTAGCCCCGCAGCAGGAGGATCGCCACCCCGACCGCCAAGACCGCTGCCAGGCCGAGGGCAACCCAGAGGATCATCCGCTCTTGAGCCTGCCTCTTCTTGATCTCCTTGATCGCCGAGGCGAGCGCGACCGCCCCGCGGAGGGCGCCTTGAGAGAAGTTCCCCTCCCTGAACTGGGGCATGATCTCCCGCTCCATGATCTCCTGGAGCCGGGCGTCCGTGAGGGCGCGGGAGAGCCTCGCCCCGGGCTCGAGCCGGACCTTCCCGTCCCGGACCGCGACGAGGAAGAGCAAGTCGTCAGGGGAGAGGCCCCACTCGCGGAAGACCGCGGCAGCGAAATCGGCCAGCTCAAGAGGGGAGGTGCTCTCGACCGTCAGGATCACTAGCTTGGTCTTATGCTTGTCCTCTAGTGCCCCGCTCAAGAGCCCGATCGCCAGCTCCGTCTTGGCATCGATGATCTCGGCGTAGTCGGAGACATAGCCGCGCTGAGGGGGGACTTCCCCAGCCGCCTGGGCCCAAGTGGCCAGGAGCAAGAGTAAGCCCAGGAGCACTATGGGCAAGAGCTTGGTCATCATCGCCTCCTCGAAGGCCTCGGGCAATTATGTGTCCGACGAGCAAAGGGCGTCAAGCGTGGTCGCCTCCCCGCAACATAGGTGGGCTGGCCCGAGCCGGGCTCACTAATCGATCCTTAAGGCCCCTCCTTCCCCTCCTCCAATCGGCCCCGCCCGCCGAAGGCGACCATCGCTTGAACTAAGGGGGCACTAAAGTTCTCCGGCGGGCCGACGAGAGGGAGGCCGCCCTGCTGCCAGGGCTCGCCGAAGGTCCAGAGATACCCTAGGTTCACCTTGAGGATGATCCAGTCGAGGAGCATGAGCTCCAGCCCGGCGTAGGCCTGAACCCCGAAGAAGCCCCTCGTGAGGGTTGTGTTAGCAGGGTTGCTGATGGCCTCATCGAACGAGGTCGAGCGATGATCGAGCAGGTCGAGGTCCGCGCCCCCGCCGCCGATCACTGCCCCGAGCGAGAGGCTATAGCCTGTTCCGGCGAAGAGCCCCCGCTCGATCATGAGCCCGCCGAAGCCGATGGAGAGGGTAGCGACCTTTTGGCCTCTGAGCGAGGTAGCATCCCCGCCCCAGCCCAGGCCCCCGAACCGCAGGCCCCGCACCTCGCCGCCGTAGCCCCCGCCGCCCATGACGAAGACCATCTCGGGCAACGGGGCGTAGCCATTGGCCTCCAGCCGCTCGTTCAGCCCCGCGAGATCGAGGAGGACGAGCCCGGGCATCGGCCCTCCCCCGCCGAGCCCCTCCTCGGCCATGGGCTCAGCCTCTTGGGCCTGGAGCGAGATCGAGGGCAGGCTCATCAGGCCGATGAGGAAGAGCAAGAGCGGCATAGCCGACCCGCGCTTACTCGATAGAGTGCGCGATAGCTTTAGCATAAGGATCTCCCCCTTTCAAATTTTATCGAGCCCATCCTAAGTTTAGCTCTCCCTGGCCCGCGGAGCTTGGCCTACTCGGTAGAGCGTGCAGCAGCCTCTTGGCAAAGGCGCTAGCGGAGGTCGCAGATCCAGGTCAGAGCACCTACCCTTGGGGCGGAAGGGCCGCATCCGAAAGCCAGCCGGACCGGAAGCACGAATAGGCCCTGGTGCGAGCGGCCGTGTCCAGCTCGAGCTGGTAGTTCTTGCCCCGCCAGTTCGCATAGCCTCACCGAGACCCCTCTTCGGCACCCCTCAGCATGGGCCTAGTGTAGCATGGGCAATCGAGACCAGTCAAGCCAAAGCAAGGCCCAAGCCCTCCCCAGCCCGTCAAGCCCCTCGTTGGCACGGGGATGGCCGGGTGGGTAAGATTGCAGGAATGGAGGACAAAGATGCAGGAATTGGTGAAATCTTTGGCGCAGAAGACGGACTCTAAGATCGTCCTGATCGTCCTGGACGGGCTGGGGGACCTCCCGGCCGAGGGCGAGGGGGGAGGGAAGACCCCGCTCGAGGCGGCGAGGACCCCGAACTTAGATAGGCTGGCCAAGGAGGCCGCTTTGGGCCTGATGGACCCGATCGCAAGGGGGATCACCCCCGGGAGCGGGCCGGGTCACCTGGGGCTCTTCGGCTATGATCCCCTGCAATATGAGGTCGGGCGGGGGGTCCTCGAGGCCCTGGGGATCGGCCTGGACCTCGAGCCGGAGGATGTGGCCGCCCGTGGAAACTTCGCCACCGTCGATGAGAACGGCGTTTTGACGGACCGCCGGGCCGGGCGGCTCCCGACAGATGAGAACAAGAGGATCTGTGCCAAGCTCCAGCGGCAGATCAAGAAGATCGAGGATGTGGCGATTCAGATCGAGCCGGTGATGGACCACCGCTTCGCGGTGATCTTCCGCGGGCCGGGGCTGGGGGGCGCGGTGGCCGACACCGATCCGCAGAAAACCGGCCTTCCGCCCCTCCCGGTCACAGCGCTGGCCCAGGACCGCGGCTCGCGGAAGACCGCCCGGATCGCGGAGCGGTTCGTCTTCCAGGCGATGGCGGCCTTGAAGGACGAAGTGAAGGCCAACGCCGTCCTCCTCCGCGGGTTCGGGAAGCTCCCCCAGATCCCGAAGATGCAGGACCTGTATAAATTGACCCCGGCGGTGATCGCCGGCTACCCGATGTATCGCGGGCTCGCGCGGCTCATCGGGATGGAGATCCTCCCGCTCGAGCTGGGGAACGAGAGCCTGGAGGAGAAGCTCCGCCTCCTCCGCGAGAATTGGGGGAGGTTCGACTTCTTCTTCGTCCATATCAAGAGGACCGACAGCGCTGGCGAGGACGGCGATTTCGCCAGGAAAGCGAAGCTGATCGAGGAGTTCGATGCCCATCTCCCAAAGGTCCTGGAATTGAAGCCCGATGTCCTGGCGATCACCGCCGACCACTCCACACCTGTCCCATTGAAGAGCCATTCCTGGCATCCGGTCCCGCTCTTGCTCCATTCGCGCTATATCTGGCCGGGAGGGAACCGGGACCAGAGGTTCACCGAGCGGGACTGCCGCAGTGGCGGGCTCGGCCGCTTCCAGGCCATCGAGCTGATGCCGGAACTGTTGGCCCATGCCCTCAAGCTCCAGAAGTTCGGGGCCTAGGGTCTGTTTGACCTCACCAAGGGCGGCTGCTTAGACTAGCAGTTGGCTGAATAGCAGGGGAGCTATGGAAGAGCTATTACGGGCCATTGAGGAGGTCCAGGAGAGGATCGCGCGGCATCGAGCTGAGCTCCAGAAGAGCGAGGCCCTCACGCGCTATGCCCTGATCGACCCGATCTTGCGGGCCCTAGGAGGGATACGGAGGACCCGGAGCAGGTGAGGCCGGAGTTCCCGACCGAGACAGGCAAGCCGGACTATGCGCTCATCTGGGAAGGGAAGCCCCGGATCATGGTCGAGGCCAAGCCGCTCGGGGCCGACCTTAGAGAGGCCCGGCTCAAAGGGATCAACTACACCAATGCCAAAGGGGTCCGTTCTTCATCTGCACCGATGGCAACTTGTGGGAGGTCTATGAGGTCTTCCGGCCCGTCGCTTTGGAGGAAAGATGCATAGTTCAGGTTAACCTGGAAGCTGAGACCCTTGGCAAGGCCGCCCGGAACCTCCTCGCCCTCTGGCGGCCGGCTGCTGCGGAGATTAAAGCCGCTCCCCTTCCACTCATTCACCCTGAAGAACCTAAGCCAGCAGTCGGAGCAATCACCTTACCTGAGCTGGCAGCCGAAGTTAAGCCTCATGATAGACCCCCGCGTCTTGCTACTTTCCCCGACGGGCATCAGAAGTCCCTCAAAGCGTGGAAGGGCCTGCTCGTCGCCGTAGCCAGTTGGGTCGAGCCCAAGCTCCGAGGAGATCAGGTCTCGATTAAGCTCGGGGAGCGATTCTTGTTAAACGCTCAGGCCGTTCACAGCGATGGCCAGGCGTTTCGTGCCCCCGTTCAGGTAGGGAAGCTCTGGCTTGAAACCCACTTTAGCGCGAAGGATTGTGTCCACCACGCCTGCCGGCCGCTGGAGGCGGTGGGCGTCTCGCCCGATCAGGTCCGCGTCGAGTTTTAGCTAATCGGAGCTGAGTTTATAGACCTCGCTGAACTTGGCCTTGATGTAGCGTAGGAAGTGCTGGGGGTTCGGCCCCTCGCCGGTCACCCTCTCCAGGAGCTCCTTCGGCTCATAGATCTTCCCGAAGCGGTGGATCTTCTCCCGCTGCCACTCCCGCAATGGCAGAAGCTCACCCTTGGCGATCTTTCCCTCTAGGTCGGGGATCTCCCTCTTGGCGGCATTGAAGAGCTGGGCAGCGTAGAGGTTCCCGAGCATGTAGGAGGGGAAGTAGCCGAAGTAGCCGGCCGACCAGTGGACATCCTGGAGGACGCCTTTCGCGTCGTTCGGGGGGACGAGCCCGAGATACCTCTTCATCGCCTCGTTCCAGAGCGGTGGGAGGTCCTCGACCTCGATCCTCTTGTTGAGGAGCCCCTCTTCCAGTTCGAACCGGAGCATGATGTGCAGGTTATAAGTGACCTCATCGGCCTCGACGCGGATGAACGATGGCTCGACATAGTTGACCGCGCGGTAGAAGTCGTCCAGCGGGACCTTCCTGAACCTGGGGAAGAGCTCTTGGACATTGGGGTAGAAGAACTCCCAGAAGGGGCGGCTCCGCCCGACGAGGTTCTCCCAGGTCCGGGACTGGGACTCATGGACTCCCATCGAGGCCCCCTCGTCGAGCCCGGTCCAGCGGAGCTCGGGCGGGATCCCTTGGTCGTAGAGGGCGTGGCCGCCTTCGTGGATCGAGCTGAAGAGGGCCGAGAGGAAGTCCTTCGGGTCGAACCGGGTCGTGACCCTCACATCCCCCGGCCCGATGGTGATCGTGAAGGGGTGGGCAGTGGTGTCCTGCCTTCCGGCCTCGAAGTCGTAGCCCATCGCCCTCAGGGCCCTCAAGGTCAGCTCCTCCTGCTTCTTGACGGAGAAGGTCCCCCTCAAGAAATCGCGCCTCGGCCGCTCACCCTCCTCGACCAGCCGCTGGAGGAAGGGGACCAGCTCCCGCTGGAGGGGCTCGATGATCGCTTTAAGATCCCGGGCCGTCAGTCCCGGCTCAAAGTCCTCGAGAAGGGCATCATAGGGGTTCTCCTTGTAGCCGTAGAGCTCGGCGAACTGGCGGACGAAATCCACGATCTTCTCCAGGTAGGGCTTGAAGAGCGAGAAGTCCGACCTCTCCCGGGCCTCCTGCCAGACGGAGTGGGCCTTGGAGGTGGTGATGACGAACTGCTCATATAGTTCGGGCGGGATCGCCTTCTTCCGGCGATGCTCCTTGGCCAGGACCCGGACCATCGCCCGGTCCTGCTCGCTCAGGCCGTCCTTGACCTCGGGCCGGTCGAGCTTATCGATGAACTCGGCCATCTGGGGCGAGACGAGCATCTCGAAGGCCATCCTCGCCAGCTTTCCTAGCACCTCGGCCCGTCCCTCGTGGCCCCTCTTGGGGATGTAGGTCTGCTGGTCCCAGTTGAGCAGGGCCGCGGCCGAGCCGAGCTTCCCCATCTCCCGGACATAGGCCTTGAACCGCTCTAGTTCCTCCACGGAGCCTCCTTTGCTAGTATCTGATCTCGAAACCGCTGAACTCGCCACGATAGTCCTCCCAGCGGGCCTCGACCTCCCGGACGATCGCCCCTGGGGGGCCGTGATGGCACCATTCGACCAGCCTCTTTAGCATCTCCTCTTCCCCCTCGGCGAGGGCCTCGACTCGCCCGTCGGGGAGGTTCCTCACCCAGCCGGTCAGGCCCAGCCGACGGGCCTCGTCCCGGGTGTTAGCCCGGAAGAAGACCCCCTGGACCCTCCCGGAGATGAGGAGGTGGACCCGCCTCTTCATTCATACCTCGCGGAGGAACTCCTCGAGCGGCCGGCGAGTCGAGCTCCTCTCTCCTGGGGCGGGATGGCCGATGAGGAGGAGCATCACCAACTCCTCATTCTTCTTGAGCCCCAAGACCTTCGCGGCCTCCTCCTTCGAGCCGGAGATCCCCCCGACCCAGCAGGCCCCCAGCCCCAGGGCATGGGCCGCGAGGAACATGTTCTCCACGCAGGCCCCGATCCCTTGCATGTCCTTGTCCCGATCGTAGCCCCGCTCACGGTCGAGGAGCACGGCCAGGCAGACCGGCGCGGACTTGATCAGATCGCCCTGGCGGCTTAGGGCGGCCAGGGCCTCGCGCCTCTCCTTGCTCTTCACTAGGACAAAGGCCCAGGGCTGGGTGTTCTTCCCCGAGGGGGCCCACCTCCCGGCCTCGAGGATCTTCTCCAGGTCCGCCGCGCTCACCGGCTCGGGAGTGAACTCCCGGACGCTCCTCCGCCCCTTGACCACCTCGAAGAAGTCCTTCATTCTAGCCCTCCTTGAGGATCTTATCGACCCTTTTGAGCCCGGCCATCAACAGAGCTCGAGGGGGATGGCGATCCCCTTCCTCGTCGGCTTCTAGAGATGGAAGCCCCGCAGGGCCAGATACTCCTCCGCGGCCGAGGGCCTTGATCAGCCCCTCCTCTCTAACCATGCCCATTCCCTAATTAGTGGAGCAATTATATGCTCGCAACTCGTCGGGGAGCAAGTTAGCCCTCGCCGCGGGCCAGGAGCGCCTCGCGGCAGCAGCGGAGGGCCTCCTTATTCTCCGGCCACTTCGGCAGTTCTAGGGCCTCCTCGAAGCGGCACCATCTAAAGCGGTCGTGCTCTTTAGGGTCGAGCCTCGGCTCCCGAGCCTCGACAAAGGCCAGGAAGATGAACTCCTCGACTTCCTTTACCCCAGGGCCGTAGAGCCGGCGGTCTTCCTCGTCCAAAGGGATCGCATAGGCAAAATCTATCTGCACCAGCTTGAAAGGGCTGAGCCCGGTCTCCTCCAGCAGTTCCCTTCGGGCTGCCTCGCGCAGGGGCTCGCCCCACTCGGCTCCACCGGTCACGCCCTGCCAGAAGCCTCCCCGGCTGGGGATGCGGCGCAGCAGGAATTCCCAATCATCGCCGGCCCAGCGGACGGGATAGACCAGGACTTGGGTCGGCCTGCGGCTCATTCTAGCTCCAATAGCCGCTCGAGGATCTCCGCGGCAGCGCGGACGAACCCCGGGCAGCGGGAGGAGTGGAGCCCCGCCTCCTTTGCGCGTTTCCGCCCCTCGGGAGTGCTCAGGTCGCAGCCCAGCAGCTCCCTGCACAGAACAGAGCCGTTCCAGGCCTCGAATTCCTTGAAGAACCTGCACGCCAGGCCGTAGGCCCGCTCCTTGGCCGCCTCGTCCCCGGCCCGGGTCGGGCCGAACTTGAGCCCGAGGGCCATCAGCCCACCGGTCACGGCCCCGCAGGTCTCGCCCATGCGGCCCATCCCTCCGCCGAAGGCCCCGGCGAGCTTTAAAGCCAGCTCCCGCTCGAGCCCCAAGTCTGGTCCGAAGGCTGCTAAGACCGCTTGGGCGCAGTTGAAGCCCTCACTGAATAGCGAGACCGCGCGCTCGATCCGGCCCATCTTGGAAGGCTAGGGGAGAGGGATGAACCCCTCCTTCATCAGGAAGTGGACCTCCTCCCGGGCCTGCTTGATGATCCTTGAGGACTTCTCGAAGAGCTCCTTCCGGGACAGCTTGAGCCGGGCGACACCTTGCTCGATCGCCTTCATCCCCACGGCCGTGGCCTCTCTCGGGAAGACCTCCCACTCGTCCATCGTGGGGATGATGTAGTCCGGGTCGAGCCCCTTGTCCTCGGCGCACTTGGCCAGCTCCTGAGCGGCGGCGATGCACATCTCGTCGGTAATGGTCCTGGCCATCACATCGAGTGTCCCGCGGAAGATCCCCGGGAAGCCCAGGGAATTATTGACCTGATTGGGGAAGTCGCTCCTCCCCGTCGCCACGACCTTCGCCCCGGCCTCCTTGGCCTCCCAAGGCCACATCTCCGGGACGGGGTTGGCGCAGACGAAGACGATCGGGTCCTCGGCCATCTGCCTCACCCATTCGGGCTTGATCGTCCCCGGCCCGGGCTTGGAGAGAGCGATCAGGACATCGGCACCCTTCATCGCCTCGGGGATCCCGCCCCGCCGCCTCTCGGCATTAGTGGTGGTCGCGATATGCCACTTCTCCTTGAAGTTCTTCTTCAGCTCTTCCTTGTCCTCGCGGTCGGGATGGAGGATCCCCTTGGTGTCGACCATGATGATCTTCTTGGGATCGACCCCCGCGGCGATGATCACCCTGGCGATGGCGATGTTGGAGGCCCCGGCCCCGACCATGGCGATCTTCACCTCATTGAGCTTCTTCCCCACGATCTTCACGGCGTTGATCAGCCCGGCTAGGGTGATCGCGGCCGTCCCCTGCTGGTCATCGTGCCAGACGGGGATCCGGGCCTTCTGCCTCAGCGTGTCCAGGATATAGAAGCACTTCGGCTGGGCGATGTCCTCCAGATTAATCCCCCCGAAGGTCGGCTGGAGCAAGAGGACGGTCCGGATGAACTCATCCGGGTCTTTCGTATCGAGGCAGATGGGGAAGGCATCGACCCCTCCGAGATACTTGAAGAGGATCGCCTTCCCCTCCATCACCGGTAGGCCGGCCTCCGGGCCGATGTCCCCTAAGCCCAAGACCCTAGTGCCATCTGAGACGACGGCCACGAAGTTCGCCTTATTCGTGTGCTCGAAGACCTTCTCCGGGTCCTTGAAGATCTCCTTGCATGGCTCGGCCACCCCGGGGGTATACCAGATCGCGAAGTCGTCGAATCCCCGGATCGCGCACTTGGGGACGATCTTGACCTTCCCGCGATAGAATGGGTGGAGCTTCAGTGCCTCCTCTCCGGGCTTCTTGGCCTTAGCTAAAAGCTCCTCTACAGTCGGACCTCTTGCCATGAGCTTCTCCTCCTCTGAGCGGCTTAAGGTTGAGATTGAAGCAAACTCCTTTTTAATCTTAGGGCCGCTCTCGTGGGAGACCCATGACCCGCGGCAGCGCCGGCGCTGACTTTAGTCAAAATCCCCGGACCAGGCCTCTTGTGGGCCATGAAATGAAAGGGATGGGCCCTTACCTCGGATTTAGCGATGCCCTAGCGACTCCTTGGCAGAGGCCGATCACTTTCAGTAAAATGCTTACACCATGTGCTTGGCGATTCCGAGCAGGGTTACCGAGGTCAGCGAGGCCGAGGCCGTCGTGGACCACGGCGGGGTCAAGAAGAGGGTCCGGCTCGACCTCCTCGCTGAGCCGGTGGAGGTCGGGGATTATCTCTTGATCCACACCGGGTTTGCTATCCAGCGGATCCTCCCGGGGGAGGCCGAGGAGACCCTCAAGCTCTTCGATGAGTTGCTGAGAGCGAGCCTTGATCTTGACGATGAAGGACCTCCACTTTCGGGATCGGGCTAAGGCCGAGGAGCTGGCCCGGGTAATCGCCCGGCTCGCCCCCTCTGAGCCGGTCAAGCTGGTCCATGTCTGCGGGACCCACGAAGTCACGATCACGGAGTTCGGGCTCCGGAGCCTCTTGCCGCCACAGGTCGAGATCCTCGAGGGGCCGGGCTGCCCCGTCTGTGTCACCCCGGTGAGGCACATCGACGAGGCCGTGGCTCTGGCGGAGCAAGGGCATATCGTGGCCACATTCGGGGACATGGCCCGTGTCCCGGGGACCCACAAGAGCTTGGAGGGGGCCCGCGGCGCGGGGGCCGATGTCCGAATCGTCTACAGCGTCGCCGACGCTGTAGAGCTGGCCCGCAAGACCACGAAAGAGGTGATCTTCTTTGCCGTGGGGTTCGAGACGACCGCCCCGACGGTCGCCGCGGCCATGCTCGACACCCCACCGGCCAACTTCAGCCTCCTCGTCTCCCACAAGCTGATCCCACCGGCGATGGCGGCCCTCCTCCAGGGGGAGCACGACATCTCTGGCTTCCTCGCCCCGGGCCATGTCTCGACGATCATCGGGACCAAGCCTTATGAGCCCTTCCCGAGAGATTACGGGATGCCGGTGGTGATCGGGGGGTTCGAGCCGCTGGATATCCTCTATTCTATCGCCCTTTTGCTCCGTCAGCTCCGGGAGGGGGAGCCGAAGGTGGAGAATGCCTACACCAGGGCGGTGAGGCCGGAGGGGAACCCTAGAGCCCAAGCCATCCTAAGCGAGGTCTTCGAGCCGACCGACCACTACTGGCGAGGGATGGGGCTCATCCCCGGCTCGGGGCTGAAGCTACGCGAGGAATTCCGGGACTGGGATGCCCGGGCGAAGTTCGACCTCTCGCTTGAGAGCGAGAGCGATGAGGCCCTCCATCCCGGCTGCCGCTGCGCCCAGGTGATCACGGCCAAGGCCACGCCCGACCAGTGCCCTCTCTTCCTCAAGGTCTGCAACCCCAGGACACCCTACGGCCCCTGCATGGTCGGCGAGGAGGGGATGTGCCACATCTGGGCCCGTTACGGCGGGAGGCCGAAGCTATGATATGAGAGCAAAGCAAGAAGAGCGGGTAGTCACCCTCCTCCACGGCGCGGGCGGGCAATTGATGCAAGAGCTGCTCGCCCAGATCCTCAAGAAGTTCACGAAGACCTCGGTCGGGAGCGGGATCGGCCTGAAAGAGCTGGACGATGGAGCGGTGATCCCCCTCGCCGGGAAGAACCTGGTCTTCACGACCGACAGCCATGTGGTCCAGCCGATCTTCTTCCCCGGCGGGGACATCGGTCGGCTCGCGGTGGCCGGGACGGTGAACGACCTTGCGGTGATGGGTGCCCAGCCTTTGGCCCTCTCTTGCGGGCTGGTCCTCCCCGAAGGTTTCCCGATCGCCGAGCTCGAGCGGATCTTAGAGTCGATGGACCGGGCCCTGGAGGAGGCCGGAGCGGCCCTCATCACCGGGGATACCAAGGTCTTGGGCCATGGCGAGCTCGAGGGGTTGATCATCAATACTGCCGGGATCGGGCTGGCCGAGCGGGTGGTTACTGACGCTGGCCTGCGCCCGGGGGATAAGCTCCTTGTGACCGGGCCGATCGGGGACCACGGGATGGCCCTCCTCGCCCACCGTGAGGGGCTAGAGTTCGAGACGACATTAGAATCGGATGTGGCCCCGATCAACCACCTGATCGCGAGGGCCCTCGCGGCCGGCGGCGCGGCGATCACGGCGATGAAGGACCCCACGCGGGGGGGCCTGGCCGCCTGCTTGAACGAGATGGCAAGGAAGGCCGGGGTCGGGATCATAGTCTACGAGAGCGCGATCCCGATGCGGGAGGAGGTCCGCGGGCTGGGCGAGCTCTTGGGGATCAATCCCTTAGAAGTGGCGAACGAAGGGAAGGCCTTGATCGGTATAGCACCGGAGCGGGCTCAGGCGGTCTTGGAGGCCCTGCGGGGCCATCCCCAGGGGAGGGACGCCGCGATCATCGGCGAGGCGACCGCCGACTACCCCGGGAAGGTGATCTTGGTCACAGAGGTCGGGGGGAAGCGGTTCCTGGAGAACCCGATCGGGGACCCCGTCCCAAGGATCTGCTAAGCCCCCTCAAGCCTTGGGAAAGATTTGAGGGGCCCGAGCGAGCCGAAGAAGAGAAGAGCCCCTCAAGTTCGTTTCCCTCCTTTGCCTCGCTGCCGTTGTGGAATCGCCCCCGGCGGTTTGCCCCTCCAGGCCCGTCTTTTAGAACGGGGGCGTCTGGGGGATGAACTCATAGAAGCTGGCGTAGCTCCGGTGGAAGC